>JAYUJV010000062.1:0-11000 GCA_043764975.1 Saprospirales bacterium | reverse complement strand
AAAACATTGACCATCACAACGCCCAATACTACTTTGGCTACACTCAAAGGTGGTACGGTAACGAGCCACATTGTGGGTAATCTTGCGCGTATCACTGGTACTACTGGTACTTATTTGTTCCCAATAGGTACAGGTAACTCAGTGCGTAGCGTAAAATTAGCGCCAACATCAACGATAGCATCTACATTTTTGGCAAAATGGGTAAACGGTGCGCCGCCAACGGGTACTTTACCTGCGGGTATCGACCACATCAGCCCATCGGAATCTTGGGACATTAGCCGTACCTCAGGTACAGCCAACGTATTCATGACGCTCACCACTGACAATGGCGTAACCGTTCCTGCCGAATTGAGTGTATTGCACTACGATAGCGCTGCTGGTGCATGGGAAGACCTCGGCAACGATGGTGCTGCATCGGGTGGTGCAGGTTTGAGCTCGAACGTAACTTCTTCGTTCGCCGCATCATCATTTAGTCCTTTCACGATTGGTGCTACTGCTGCGCCAAATAATCCATTGCCAGTAGATCTAGTTCGCTTCGAGGCAAATGTTGTCAAAAACACTGTGGCCTTGAATTGGGAAGTGGCCAACGAAAAGAATGTAGCAAAATATGATGTACAATTTTCGACAGACGCAAAAACATTCAAGACAATCAGTAATGTGACTGCAAATGCTTCAAGACAATATAGTTTTGCGCATAATGCGCCAGTTTCGGGACAAAACTACTACCGTTTGAATGTAATTGACCGCGATGGCAAAACGAAGAAAAGCGACATCGTGAACGCGACTTTACAATTGACGACAGCAAAAGTATATCCGACAGTAGCAACAGATGCGATACAAATCAGCTTCGATGATGCCAATAACGAAACTTATGAAATCGTAAATGCAGCGGGTGCAATCGTAATGACGGGAAGCATTTCGACACAACCGATACAAGTGTCACAATTAGCAAAAGGTATTTATTTTGTAAAAATAAAAAGTCAATCAACGCTTTCTTTTATTAAAGAATAAGTTTTGAAATGATACTTTTATAAATATATGTTAAAAAAACCTTTTCGGTCATGCCGAAAAGGTTTTTTTATGAACGGCATACATTAGTTCATTTTAAATTTTTTGACTTTTTTTTTAATAATAAATAATAAGTCATTACATTTGGAAATGAAAACAAACGAAATAAAGGTACGATTCATTGAAAGTGTTGATAATCAAGCGATTGCATCAATTGTGAGAAGTTCTTTATTGGATTTTGGTGCAGCAAAACCTGGCACAGCTTACTTCGACGAAGCTACGGACGACATGTACAATCTGTACCAAAATCCTAAAAATGGCTATTGGGTCGCAGAACAAAATGGACAAGTATTGGGCGGCGCAGGCTTACTATCCAACTATGATTTACCACTTGATACTGTCGAACTATCGCGTTTGTACCTTTGTGCAGCTGCACGAGGCAAAGGCATCGGAAAGGCACTGTTACAACATTGTTGTGATAAAGCAAAGGAATTTGGTTTTGCGCGAATATACCTCGAAACCATGCCCGAACTCAGCATCGCCGTTCCGCTTTACGAGCGCTTAGGTTTTCAATACCTCGATAAACCGCTTGGTTGTAGCGGTCATTTTGGGTGTAATATTTGGATGGCAAAGCAATTGTAGGGTTTTAAAATCGGAATAATTATTTTTATAAATAATTGATAATGAACACTTTTTAAATAAAAAAAGTAAACACAAGAACTTTGATAGCGGCAAAATAGAAAAAATATACTATTATTCCTAACAATTTGCTGCCATGATGGGAAGTCACCCTTCGGAGGGATTTAGGGAGGTCTTGTATTAGTTAAAATAAATTTATTATAGACAATGGCCATCACAGCACAAATCGCAAAACACCTCAGAGAAGTTTATTTTGGTGGCAATTGGACGAGTTCAAACTTCAAACAACAATTGGCCGATGTAAGTTGGGAACAAGCGACGACTAAAATCTATGATTTGAATACCATTTTGACGCTCGTGTACCACAGCAATTATTATGTGCATGAAGTGTTGAAAGTCTTAAATGGCGCGCCATTATTGGCAAAAGATAAGTACAGTTTTGAGCACCCAAACGTTAGCAATCAAGCCGAATGGGAAGCCTTGTTACAAAGCGGTTTTGACGATGTAGAAACCTTCGCTCAAGCATTAGAACAAATACCCGATACTCAACTTGATGCGGCGTTCAGTGACGAAAAATATGGTAATTACTATCGCAACATGACTGGCATTGTCGAGCATTGTCATTATCATTTGGGGCAGATTGTGGTTATTAAAAAAATATTGAATCAAAAATTAGTTTAAAGCGTAAAATAGTCTTTGAAAGGTTATTTGAAAAAATGGTGAGATAATTCGATTTGATAGTTATTTGTTTTAAAAAGTATTAAGTATTGAAGTATTAAGTATGGCAGTTTTTACATACTCTAAGAGTAAAAAACTATATGTATTGTAATATCTTCAATACATAAAATAGTGAATAATAGATTTGCATCGCGACTTGAATACTTGATACTCAAATACTTAATACTTTTAGCGCACCACCAAAAATTTACTACAATATTGTATTTACACAAAAATATTAAAAGAATCAAAAATCAATAAAATGCAAAAAATTAGAGTAATACATTTCGGATTAGGGCCAATCGGTTGTGCGATGGCAAGATTGGTAGCGCAACGCGAAAGCCTCGAAATCGTAGGCGCAGTGGACATCAATCCTAACTTGATTGGCAAGTCATTGAGTGAAGTGGCAGGTATAGATAAACCCTTGACAATCAAGATAATGGGTTCGCTTTCGGAGGTCTTGAAAACTACGGAAGCAGATATTGTAGTGCATACTACAAGCTCATATTTCGATATTTTTAAGCCACAATTACTAGAAATTATCAGTCATGGACTCAACATCGTTTCTACGGCGGAGGAGTTGTCTTTTCCTTGGCATCATCATGCGGCGGAAGGAAAAGAGATTGACGATGCGGCGAAAGCAAAAGGCGTAACGGTGCTTGGCACAGGCATCAATCCTGGCTTTTTGATGGATAGTTTGCCAATCAATTTGACTTCGATAGCACAAAAAGTAAATCATTTTGACATCAAACGCGCGCAAAATGCGTCGAAAAGACGCGGGCCTTTTCAGAAAAAAATTGGTGCGGGCATGACTCCAGCCGAATTTAAAATTGCTATGGCATCTGGCCGAATGGGACACGTTGGTTTGCCCGAAAGTATGGCGATGTTGTTCGCAACATTCAATAAAAAATTAGTGACTTATAAAGAAAAAATAACGCCAGTCATTGCCAAAAAGCAAACGACAACTTCCTTTTTTGATGTCGCAGCTGGCAACGTAATCGGACTTCGACAAACTGCGCGAGGATTTAGCGAAAGCGGAGAATTTTGTAAAATGACCTTTGTCGCTTACCTCGATAACCGCGAAGATCGCGATACAATAAAACTCAGCGGTTCGCCCGATTTGCGCATTACGCTCGAAGGCACGAATGGCGATATTGGCACAGCAGCCATCACGATAAATGCCATAAAGCGAGTGGTACAAGCCTCCGCTGGCCTAGTGACCATGAAAGATTTACCTTCGGCGCATTGCGAGTAATGAAAAATTAAATCATTGATAGTCAGTTATTTATACATTTGTATTAAAAATTGTTTTTAAAATCATGCTTTTAAAAAAAGTAAAATAAAGTGAATTTAGATTAGAATTTTTATCTTTGAAAATTCTATTTTTTGGTTCTTTTTAAAATTTTGTGGAGTAAATCCAATTTGGCTGTTCTCTGTTCTAAAAAGTATTAAGTATTGCAGTATTAAGTATTGCAGTATTTTCAATTTCTAATAGGTTTACTATTAATGCAAATATTGGGTTAAAAAGCCGTAGAACGGCGTCCTATTGGTAGTAAATATGTATATTTTTTATTTTTTTAGGTGCAGAGCACCGTTCTCTAATAAAAATTGATTAAAATATATTTATAGAACGGTGCTATGCACCTTGATATATACAATATTGATTGTTTTCTACCAAGAGTACGGTGCTATGCACCTATTTTCCTTAGTTTAACCCAATATTCGCATTATAAAGATATTATCTCGACTTGAATACTTTATACTATAATACTTAATACTTTTGGAGGAATACAAAAATTTAAAAGAACTATTTTCAAAACAATCGTATGCCACAACTTGAACATATAGCTATGCAATCCCAAACGACCCGCGAGCAACTCCGTTTAGAAATGGCGACCGATATACACGATGGCCGACCAGTGTTTGTGGTCGGCAATTTCAATGATTGGCACACCGACGATGCACGTTATCTGATGACTTACCTCGGCGGCGGAAGATATATTTATGTCTTCGATGGTCAAATACCATTGCCTTCGCCACTCGAATATAAATATACCAGCGGCGATTGGAACAACGAAGAACTTGATGGTTTTGGTTGTAAAATCAACAACCGAGTTTTGGGTTCGCCGAACGGTTACATACGTGATTTTGTACCACGATGGCGTACAAATGGCATGGACTACAATCCTGCTTTTTTGCCAATTGCGCAAACCATTACCGACTTTTTTGAAATGCCTCAATTGGGCAAAAAACGCCGCGTTTCTATCCTCTTACCACACGATTACCATTCGAGTAATGAACGTTATCCAGTAATTTACCTTCAAGATGGTCAAAATCTTTTTGACGAAAAAGCACCTTATGGCAATTGGGGCGTGAATAAGCGTTTGGCTGTTTTGGCAGAACGTGGTTTGGGTAAAGTCATTGTTGTTGCCATAGATCATGGCGGTAGCGAGCGAGCGATAGAATATACGCCTTCTTACGAAAGCACAAGATTAGGCATGGGTTTTGGACGTAATTATGCAAGATTCATGTGCGAAACCTTGAAACCCTATATAGACCAAAATTTCAGAACACTCGCAGCACGTGAACATACAGCCATTGGCGGCAGCTCTATGGGCGGTCTGATTAGTATTTACGCTGGCTTGATGTACCCAGAAGTGTATAGCAAAATGATGATTTTTTCGCCAGCACTTTGGGTTACATCAAAAATTTATTTCGAAGCGATACATTTTGTAAATCCTTTCGATACAAAGATATATCTTTACGCGGGCGGAAATGAAAGTGCGAGTATGATGCCCAATGTGCAGCGATTCAAGGCAGCTTTTGACCGTCGAGGAATGGAAAGTGGCAACCTCGAATTCAAATTATCGATAGATCCGAATGGCCAACACAACGAAGCAAGATGGGGACGCGAATTTCCTCACGCCGTTGAATGGCTTTTTTATAAATAAAAAGTAACTACTTAGCAATTTATTGGATAGAATAAAATTTGTAAGATTTTGTTCAAAATTCAGTATAATTTGCAATAAGCAATAAACAAAATTCGCCTAAAGTAATTGGTATTTGCTAATTGTCTATTGCTTATTGAAACGAGAAAATACTTAAAACTACAACTTTAATGTTTTCTTGACCATTGCTAAATAGTTCCAGTAAAATAAAACAAAATGACAGTTTCTCTACAAGCCGAATCAACTGCGCCTATCGTCGTATATGCGCTCGCGAAAGACGATGGATTGCCAAAAGAGCTTTCCGCAATCGCAAAAAAGTATAAAATCGAAGCAAATTTGCTCGAAAACGACTTCAAAGCTGGCTTGAAAGAGTCTTTTTCTTTTTATACCCATCAAAAAACGATACAGCAAGTTTATCTACTTGGCCTGGGCGATAAAGCTGGTTTTGCAGAGGTATTGTCGGCATTTCGTAGTTTTATTTTTCAAAAAAAATCTAAAATCGGCGTTCATATTGCTATTGATATGAGTCGATGGACAAAAAAAACGCTCGATGCGAAGTGGATTGATGCCATCGCAAATGGCTTGGTACTTGGTCGCTACGATATTGGTTTGTATAAAACCGACAAAAAAGACGTTCCAGTTTTTATATCTGGCGATGCCAAAATCGACATCGTGACGCCAATTTTTGACGATACTGAACTTAGCAATGCACTCAACCAAGGTTTGCGAACTGCCGAAACTCAATTGCGAATATTCGACCTCGTGAATGCACCTGGCAACAAAAAAACGCCTACGCACTTGGCCAAATGGGCCGAAAAATCTGCTAAACAATATGGTTTCAAAACCACGATATTAGATAAAAAAGACCTCGAAAAAGAAAAATTGGGCGCATTGCTATCTGTTAGTCGAGGTTCTGCCGAAGATCCAGTACTTATCGTGATGGAATATAAGGCAAAAGGTATAAAAGATGCACCAACTATTGGGCTGATTGGTAAAGGCGTTACGTTCGATACTGGCGGTGTTTCTATAAAACCATCGACTGGTATGCACCAAATGAAAAGTGATATGGGCGGTGCAGCAGCTGTGCTTGGCACGCTCGAATTGGTCGCCAAATTGGGCTTGCCTATCAATGTGATTGGTATAGTGCCGAGTACCGAAAATTGCGTAGATGGCAAAAGCACGAAGCCAGGCGACGTCATCACATCTTATGCTGGCAAGACGATTGAGGTCATCGATACCGATGCCGAAGGTCGCCTAATCCTCTGTGATGCAATTAGTTACATGTTGAAAAACTATAAACCTGATACGCTCATCGACCTTGCGACCTTGACTGGTAGCGTTATCGCGACGCTCGGTTTTGCAGCCGCAGGAATGTTCACGAACAACGACCAATTGGCAAATGACCTTTCGGTAACTGGCTTGAAATATGGCGAAAAACTTTGGCGATTACCACTTTGGGACGCCTACAAAGACGACCTCAATTCTGATGTGGCCGACCTCCGCAATTTTAGCGGCAAGCCTTATGCAGGTGCTATCACAGCAGCTAAATTTTTGGAAGCCTTCACGGACAATCACGCTTCGTGGGCGCACCTCGACATCGCTGGTGTAGCATTTACAGACGGCGAATTTGCGAGCATGAAAAGCTCAACCGCTTACGGTATTCGCTTGCTTTCGGAATATATTGGTGGACGTGTGAAAGGGTGATATTTTACAAATAACTGATAATTATGTACTTATATAATAATTTTAATAAAATATTTTATTTATTAATACTAAAAATTTTACTATGAAAAAGAATTTTTTATTCATTGCAATACTTTTTTTAAGTAGTATTTTGTTTGCACAAAATGTTACATTAATCAAAAATCTTGCGCCCGCAGACGAAGATGGAGTGTTATTATCTTCTCAGATTGTAACATTTAATTTCAAAACTTATTTTGCTGGAAACGATGGCTCAACAACGAGCTATTTTTTATTTTCAACAAATGGAACGGCTCAAGGAACTAAGCGAGTATCAACTACTCAAATTTCAAATATTGAGTATTTGACAGTAAATGGTAATTTGTTATATTTTTCTGGTTACGAGTTCTCAACTGGACTAAGTGCATTATTTACTGTAAATAAAACTGGTGTAATTACAAAAATAAAATCTTTGGAAAATATTGTGAAAATTGTACCCTTTGGAATAAATGGTGCTATTTTTATTCAAAAAGATTTTAATACTTCCACTTATCCATTTTGGAAAACAGACGGCACCACGGCATCGACCGTTTCCTTAGGTTCATTTGATTACAAGCCTGACTTTGCACATTTTTCATACTTTAATAAAAGTATAATTATTGCTGAACAAAGTACAAATTCAGTTAAATTCGCCCCAATCATAACTGACGGAACAGTAGCAGGTACTAAAAAATTAATAGATTTTTTGAAACCAGTCAAATTTTTTGAAACTATTGAAAGTGTGACATCTGTAAAAGATAGAATTTTTGTGAGTGGAGAGGTGAAAAATACTTCTACGGGTGATATTTTTTATGAAAATTATGCGACAGACGGCACAACAACAAACACATATAAGATTGATCAAAATAATTTTGAAAATGCTTTTGACATTAACAACAATATTTTTGTAGTATCAAGAAACGATGTAAAATTCCACAATAGTGCAACGAAAAGTATGGACTTTATCGCTGATAAAGGTTATTTTGGATCTGCAATTACAAAAAATGGAAAAATATTTTTTAATGACAGTGATAATTTTGTTTGGAGTATAGATGGCGTCACAAAAAAAGCAAAAAAAATATCAGCTCAAAGCTCTGGAACTTCTTATTATGATCCAAAGCTTTTTGCTAAAGGAGATAGTATTTTTTATTCTGCCAGAACTAATGCAGGGATAGATTGGCGTGTAATAAATTTAGTCAATGGTAAGGATGATTTGTTTACCAATTTTACACCTCCTGCTGCATTCACAATGACTCCGACAATGGAAGTACTGGGAGATCAATTTATTTTTACTAGAGTGACCAATGCTGAAGGCTCTGAGTTATGGTCTTATACAGGTATTACGATAGCTCCACTTGCAGTTGCCGTAAAAATAACTACACCAATAAAGTGTAATGGAGGTATGGCACAATTAGATGTGAGTACGACTGGCGGTACGGCACCATATACATATAAATGGAGTGATACTAAATTGTTGGGTAATACGCCTAATGCAATAGCAGGTACTTATAGCGTTACAGTAACGGATTCTAAAAATAGTACAATCACAACTAATATTACTGTTACTCAACCCACGGCTATTGTAATTACAACGACTATAAAGCAAACAGTTGCGCAATTGAAAAATGGAACAGCAACTGCAGTTACTACAGGTGGAGTTTCGCCATTTACTTATTTATGGAGTACAACGCCTGCTCAAACCACGCCAACAGCCGTCAATTTAGATAAAGGAAACTATACTGTTACTGTCACTGACGCTAATCAGTGTACTTCTGTAAAGACTGTTAGCATAACAACAGGTGTAAATGAAGTTTGGGAAAAGTATAAGTTCGAGATTTATCCTAATCCTGTGAGCGAATGGCTTAATATTAAATTTGAAAGTACTGAAAATACTTCGGCTTCTGTTAGTATAATTGATATGAATGGGAAGATTGTTCAAGAACAATTGTTAGATAGTGGTAGTAAATCCATCAATATTTCTAAAATTCCAGAAGGTATTTATATTTTGAAATGTAATTTTGGAACATCAGAAATTGCAACTTCTACAATAGTCATTCAAAGATAAATCAATAAAAAAAGTGCTTGTTTCAAATAGAAACAAGCACTTTTTTTATACCCGCGTCGAAACCCAGCTCACTACTTTTTCGATAAACGCTTCTTTGCCAATATCGTTTTGCAACTCATGATAACCGCCTTCCACGATGTCAATCGAAATATCTTTTGAGTTGTTTTTATGGTTTTCATAAAACAATTGCGAGCCTTTGACCGAAATCAAATTGTCGTCCGAGCCATGTATCAAGTACAATGGAAATGGAAATGCGGCCTTGTGATCGCGTAAATAATCGGCAGATTTGAGTACGTCAGCACCAGTGGCTGCTGTGATTTTGTTATGTACCAACGGGTCATCTTCGTAGGCTTTTACCTCTATCGGAATTCGACTTATGTGATTGGTATTCAGTTGATTAGCTTGCGTGAATGCTGGATAAATATTACGCATCGCCTTACCCAAAAACACCATAAATGCACTTGGCGCAAAGCCCAAAATAATCCACGAACTCGTGCCGATGACACCGCTAATTTTCGGCGAGCGGCGAACGACATAATTCAGCACAATATTACTGCCCATGCTGTGACCGTATATAAAAACTGGTATTTTTTTATACAAGGCTTTTGTGTTTTTCAAAAATAAATCCATATCGTTCATCACCGTATCGAAGCTCACGATGTGGCCGCGCAAACTATCCGATTGTCCATGTCCGCGCAAATCCACGCCAACGACCGCTATGCCAGCCGCATTATAGGCCGCTGCCACATGGTCGTATCGGCGCGCATGATCACCCAATCCATGTACGAGTAGCACGACAGCCTTCGGGTTTTCGCAATGCCAATTGCAAGCATGAATCGAATAATTATCGGGCGTTTTCCAGTTTAAAATGTTGATTTTCATGTAGTTATGTTAGTATTGTAGCACCGAATTTATTCGGTTTACATTATTTAATTGATGTTACGTAACATCGAATTTATTCGGTTTACATTATTCTGAATTATATTCAAAAAAACGTTTACAAAAGTACAAAAAAATAGACCCTAAGCCACACTTAGAGTCTATTTTTTATTTTAATATGGTCGATTCAGTAGTATTTTTATTAAAAAGGTAAAATGAAAATTAATCATAACGAATTGAATATCAACATATTATCTTAATTATTTTAATTTTTTTAATTACTTTAATTAAAAAAAAACACCCGAATTGACTATACTTTTTTATTTTAAATCTCGATCTTTTTCTTTATATCGAATCAACATTCGTTTTAGTGAATCTATCGCCTCATCAACGGCGGCCTCGAATGATTGCGACATTTCTTTTACCACAAGCGTCCCTCCAGGAACCACTAATTTTATTTCGGCTACTTTATCTTTTACTGCACCATGACTATCTAACTTCAAAAACACGTCCGCTCCGATAATCTTATCAAAAAAAGTATCTAATTTTGATAATTTTTTTTCTATAAAATCTACCAATTTCTTATCAGCAGAAAAGTGTACTGCATGCATCTTAACGTTCATACTCAAAACTAATTTAAAAAGTGAAAAAAATAGTTTGTAACATTTTATATTGCAAAAATGTTATGAATCCGATTTAGATTTCGGGTGTGCTTGTTCATACACCCTTTTTAGTTTCTCAATAGTGTTGTGGGTATATATCTGTGTGGCAGATAAACTGCTATGCCCAAGCAGTTCTTTTATGGCATTGATGTCGGCGCCAGCGTCCGAGAGGTGTGTTGCAAACGAGTGGCGAAGCACGTGTGGGCTTCTTTGCTCGATGGTCGTCACCTGGCTCAAGTACCGATGCACGACATTATACACATATTTATCATAAATCCGTTCTCCTTTGTCTGTCAGAAACAGGTGTTTTTCATCGGAGATCGGAAATTTTTCATTTCTGATGGCGATATACGCCTCAATATT
>JAYUJV010000061.1:0-1406 GCA_043764975.1 Saprospirales bacterium | reverse complement strand
GTTTTGATGCAAGTGGCGACGCCACTCAACTACCTTAGTTTCTATGGCATTTGCCTTGGTGTCTATCATTGCTTTTTGACTATCAAAAGGCAAGTCAAGTGTCTGTTTTACAGCTGTTTGTGCATTGCAAAAAGCACAATATGAGCATAAGATGAATGTGAATAGTGTACGCATTTTTTTATATTTTTTTATATTTAATTCCTAATTTCCCAATTTCCCAATTTCCCAATTCCCAAATTCCCTTTCTTTCAATCAATGTTTAGGAGCATAAAATTTGACATACGCGCCATAAACCCAACCGACAGTACCGCGTTTGGTCTTGATTTTGAACCACGGTTCGTCAGCCGTTTTGGCGCCAACGCTAAGGGCTTCGGTGTCTTTGGTACGGTCGAGATACATCACGGTCGCGCCGAGTGTGAGCGTGCCGAGTGATTTTGCAGTCAGACTTGGTTCGGTGCGGACATTGAGATTTGGTTCGTGTACATACAATACTTGAGCGTTTTTGTCTATTGCAACAGGCTGATTAATAGCTGTTTGTGTATTGATAGTTTGTGTAGGTGTAGTAGTCGGTACATTTCCTGGCGTAATGACCCTTGAGTTTTGCACAACAGGTGTGTTCACAGCAGGAATCTCTTGTTGAGGTGTTGGTGCAGGCGTCGTGATGGCTTGTGGTGTTTGCACAGGCAAAGCAGGCATTGCATAACGAGCGATAGAGTCTCGCTGTCGAGGTGTCAATTTGGCTTCGGCGGTCAATCGCGCTTTGTTGCGATAGTCATTGCATTTTGAAAAACCCCAAATGGTAAAAAATAAAAAAAACACAACAATGATAATTGTTTCGGTGCTTGGCATTCGCGAACCTCTTTTCTCGGCCATGATAGATGTGAAGATTGATTAAAAATATAGTTTTCAAAATAATACTTCAAAATTACTATTTTTTTAATAAATCAACCTTTTTTTGAGTGTTTTTCTTTTTGATTCCGCGGAAAGGGCACTATATTTCTGTGGAGTACAGTAGCTTTTCTATTCAAATAAATTTCGTTCGGGCGATTGTCTCAGATCAAAAAAACTCAATAAAGTAACTTCGTTTTGCTCAACTTTATAATACAAGGCTATATGCTTAGTGATTAAGATTCTTCTCACATCAACATATAGATTAGATGCAGAGCCAATCTTGGGTGTATTTGCTAATAAATCAAGTTTTGCATAGCAATCAATGATGAATTTTTCGGCGATGCGTTCAGACCATTCTGATTCTAAATAATTCACAATATCTAGAAAATCTTTGGTCGCAATATCTGTCCAATTTATTTTGGTTGTCTGACAATTTTAGTGGAATAAAGAAAAAAGTGCTAAATTTGCAGATGGAAGATTATATCACATACGAATTATTATTAAATTTATCAGAC
>JAYUJV010000060.1:0-1406 GCA_043764975.1 Saprospirales bacterium | reverse complement strand
TTTGGCCAGCCGCCGCGCCTAAAGTTTCTATGGCTAATCTTGTATCAGAAGCAGAGCCAGTTTGCGTGGTTTTTACTCGAAACCAAACATCTTTTGGAGCAGTTGCACCACCACAATTCAAGGCCACAAGTCCAGTAACCAATGAGTTGGTTGCACCGACAGTTGATGTTGAATAGGGTAGCGAACAATTAGCCGAAATACTTAAATCTAAAGCCGTACAAGGTTCATCATTTACGGGTGTTTGTGCAAATGATGTTGTATTTATTCCAAATAAAAATAAAAAAATAATTATTTTTATCAATGAAATTTTATAAAAATTTGTTTTCAAAATAGTCTTTTTTCTAAATAATGGCGTAAAAGTGAGATTATATTGTTGTTTTATTTAGAACGTATGATATTGGTATTCGTGATTGGTCTGTCACAAATTTTATTATTTATTATAACTCTGAGTTAGCAAACTCCCTCCTTTGGAGGGTTGGGAAGGTCTGATTTAGGGAGGACTACCTCAACTCCCCATCAACCGTTTTTAATCTATCTTCAATATCGCGTTGTTGGTCGCGAAGGTCTTGGATTTGTAGATTTTCTTTTTGTAGCATATCGTCAAAAATGGCAAAATTGGCATCAATTTTATTTTTAATGGCATGAACATAAGCCTTTAATTTTTCGTCAAGGTTTTCTTCGAGTTGATTTCTACCTTTTTCAATTTCTTGATGAAAAGCATTCATGATTTTTCCTTTTTGCAACACAACGGTTACGCCTGCGAAAAGCAAACCAACGCCAGTCAAAACGCCGCCAGTGACATCGAGTACAACGCCATTCGTCAAGGCTGCGATGACCATTCCGATAATGGCGATGCCGCCGCCTGTTGCGATATTGGGCGCAATACTTTTACCTTTGTCAGAAAAAATATTTGAATCGTTAAAATTTTCTGAACTTGACATAAATTTTTGAAACGTATCTTGCAATTCTTTCAACACATTGGCGCGTCGTTCGGCGATGTCGCTAAATATTTCGTGATCGTGTTTCAAAATCGTTTTTGATGCGCGGATTTTGAGGTCAATGATTTTGGCCATTTGCTGAATACTGTCCGAAAGGTCGTTTATGCCGTTCAACAAACGGTCGTGCATTTCTTTGTTGAGGTCGGTTTTCATTTTATCCGAAATCGTAATCAACCATTCTTTTGCGCCATTGTCTTTATTAAAAAAAGAAGAAATAGAACGCTTTATTATAGTTGAAAAAGCCAAACCTTCTGATAGTTCATTTTCGGTTCTGCGCGTAATTTTGTCATAACTCGCCAATATATTTTCTTTCAAAATATCGACTTGTTTATTCGATTTAATCTCTTGATTGTCAAGTGTTTGTCGAATATCTGCTCGGAATAAATTGTCTTCGCTATATTGTTCTGC
>JAYUJV010000059.1:0-1408 GCA_043764975.1 Saprospirales bacterium | reverse complement strand
ATGAAAGAAATCATAAAAGCGCTCATAAAAAAAATACCGATTGCGTTTACCAAAAATCAGCAATACGACAAGCAAACGACACAAGTATTGGAGCGTTGTCTTTCGGCCAATGCCAATGCGGTGGACGTAGGTTGTCACAAAGGCGAGATGCTGGACGAAATCTTGAAATATGCGCCACAAGGCGAACACTATTGTTTTGAGCCGATTCCTGAGTTTTATGCAGCGTTGCCTGCGCGTTACCCGACAAGTTGTCACTTTTATCAAGTTGGCTTGAGTGATACCACAGGCGAAACCACTTTTAATTACGTCATTTCTAACCCAGCATATAGCGGTTTTGAAAAACGACAATACGACAAAGCCAACGAACAAGACACAACCATAACTGTCAAAACAGCGTTGCTCGATGATATTGTACCGAAAAATATAAACATTGATTTCATTAAAATAGATGTAGAAGGTGCTGAATATCAAGTACTTAGAGGTGCAATTGGTATTCTCAATCGTTGCAAACCGATTGTGGTTTTTGAACATGGTCTTGGCGCAGCTGATGTGTATGGTACAAGACCCGAATATATTTTTGACTTGTTCAAAGATTGTAATATGCACGTTTCGACCATGAAAAAATGGTTGGCCAATGAAGTTGGTTTCACCCGCGCAGAGTTCGTAGAGCAATTCGATAAATCAAAAAATTACTACTTTATCGCTTACGCTGAACGCTAAGTCTGACATTGTGGCAGAAAAAAGCAACTTGCACGATTATTGAGTATTATTTAGGAAAAGAGTAAGAAATAGTCATTAAGAGTAAGATAAATTTTTAGGGCTTTTGCTAATTACTCGTTTAAAATAAGCAATATGCAATATGCAAAATTTAGATTTCGGCATGACTTCAATGCTTGGTTTCAAATTGCCTATTATCCATTGCTTATTGCAACAGAAAATTCAATTAAAGAACTGGAAAATTATTCCAATCCTTCAAGATAGCTAAGTAGCTAAAATAGAAAATAAGTATTAGAAATTTAAAAAATAAATAATGGAAAATATGTTTGATCACAATGAGTTTAAGAAATATGCAACGAAACACCATAACATGAGTTCGATGCACCTCGAAAAGTATATGGATACGGTTTCGACACGTATAGATGCGTTCACGCCAGCTGTCATCGAAGAGCGTCAGCTCAATGTGGCTCAGATGGACGTTTTTTCACGTTTGATGATGGATCGTATCATCTTTTTGGGCGTTCCCATCAATGATTATGTAGCGAATGTGGTACAGGCGCAATTGTTGTTTTTGCAAAGTACAGACCCAAAACGCGACGTACAGATGTTCGTGAATAGCCCTGGTGGTAGCGTAATTGACGGCATGGGTATCTATGATACGATGCAATATATCACGCCAGATGTAGCGACA
>JAYUJV010000058.1:0-3842 GCA_043764975.1 Saprospirales bacterium | reverse complement strand
TTCACATATGGGTTTGAATTTAAATAATGGAATTGTAATTAAAAAAACAGAACTAAACAGAAATTTATATAAATAATACATGATATATAGTTGAAAATGTTGCTAAAATGATAAATATTTTTATCATAAATAATTGAAAATGAATTATTTATGATAACAAAACAAAAGGATATTTATTTACATTACAAATATAAACAAAAAAAAGGTTGTTACATACGCAACAACCTTTTTTTTGAAAAGAAAATTCATTTTTTTCTCCTTCCCTTTTGGGGAAGGTCGGGATGGGGCTTCTTAAAACCTCGCTGTAGCACCAACCAAAAAGTTCAAACCATAAGTCGGATAAGTGTACCAACGCGCTCGTTTTTGATTCAATAAATTATTGACTTGTACAAACGCACCAAAGTTCTTCGAGAATTGATATTCTGAACCTACATTTAAATCAAATAAAGAACTCAAACGCTGACTTAGGTTCGCTTCTGTCAAATAATAAAGTCCATTTTGGAAATACAATTCGCCTTTTAACTTTAGTTTATCTTTCATCGTTTTGTAAGCTGCTGATACATTGAGTTCTGTATTCGGCAAATGCCAAGCGTGTTCAGCGGTCTTTGTGCTGTAAATGTTTTGCGCCGCCGTAAGGCTCACTTCTACATTTTTGACTGGTTTTGCCATGATAGTACCTTTCAAATACGTGATTTTTACGGTATCATACACTACGTTAAACTTATTACAATTTTGAGATTGGTTTGTAAACAAAGCTAAATTATTGGTTGGTTTGTAACCAGCTTGCACATAGTAATCGAAGGTAGAAACGTGGCCTTTTACACCACCATAAAAATCTTGATAAGAAGTATTTTTCAACGTCAAAGCCGTATTGATAAAAGGATTGTAGTCGCTCAAGGTTTTCATGTTGTTTTTTACAACGTCGCCTTTCCAACCACCAAATGCCGAAAGTTGATTTCCAAGTACATTCACATTCAATTCGATGTTCGGCAAAACCGTAAAATTATCGTTTACCGAAACGATATTTGCGCCAGCTAAGATGCTGAATGCATCTGCATGAAACGTAAATGAAGGCTGCAAATAAACGTTATTTAACTTACTTTTGTTCAATGTCGTGAAATCTGTCTTGATATTCAACGTCAATGGATGTTTTTCGGCAAACCATTTTGTGCCACCGAGTGACAAAACGGTACCATTTTCGTTTGAACCAAAATTATCAGCCAAATGATAGAAATCCAAACCTGCATGATAACTCAAATCCGAGCCGTTTTTCTTACCATTCGAAATGCCAACGCCTAAATCAATGAGGTTAAATCTTTGTAATACTTTTGCCTCCGAAGCGGTAGTATCGGCACAACCATAATAGTAAACTTTGTCAGAATTATAGCCCACTTTTCCGTTTACCGTCAAGGCATCATTTACGTAATAAGAGCCATTAACCATACCGCCTGTACTTGCAAATTGCTGAAAAGGCTTGCTAGAAAACTTAGCCGAATGGTGCTTTATTTGCGCACCTATCAAGTATTGTTTCGGATCGCTGAACACATAAGATGCTTCTACATAAGGCGATTTTGGCAAACCATAACCTGCTTTTACATAGCCATTATATTCTTTCGCCACGTCATCGCCACGCATCGCGATTGGCTTCAACTTTGGTGGCAAATAATCCACTTTCAACGTTTTGGGCGTAATGGTATAATTTTGTTTTTTTACCGTTGTATCCAAATTCGGTAACGAAAACTGTGTTTTCAACTTCTCCGTTTCCAATAATTTTGCTTCAAAATCTTTGATGACCACTTGGCTTTCGTTACCCAAGTTTTTTTGGGCGAAAGCCCCAAAAGCACATAATATGCTCATTATAACACCAATATATATTTTCATATTTATAATAAATTTCGTTTGTTTTAATTTTTTATTAAAAACTTAGTAATTGCTTTTTTAAATATTCCAATTACTCAAATTCTTCTCTACGTTCCTCCTCCCTCCCTTTGGGAGGGTTGGGGTGGGCCTATTAATTATCCCCCTGCAATTCCAACTTACCGCTTTCTTTATCTTTCGACATGACACGATTTGGCGTTTTGCCTTCTAGTTTTGCCAATTTATCTTTTGCTTCGGCTGTAATGACTGCATCGCCTTTGAAATTATCAATCACGGCTTCTAACATGGCTTTTGCATTGAAGTTGTCGCCACGTTCAGTATAAATATCGGCCAATAAAAGGACGCTTTTTGCTATCCAAAAATCGTGACCCGAACTTTCTTTATTGGCAGCGTTGCAAAGTTGCTCGGCCGCATCGAGCTCACGTTGCACATAATATATGTATGCAATATCGTAACGTGCTTCGGCTGCTTCTTCGCTGTCTTTATCCAAACGAACCACCTGGTTGAAGGCCGAACGAGCTGTTTCGTAATCCTTACTTTCAAATGCAGATTTCGCTAAATAATAATTGGCTTTTGCCTGTTGTCCTTTGTCTGCACTTGTGTTTTTCAACACTTTATTGGCATATTCTGTTGTGGCTTTGCTGTCTTTAAACTTGTAAGCAAAATCCAAACAACCCAATTGCGCCTTAAATCGGTCGGCTTCATTGGCAGCAGTTTTTTCCCAAGTTTTATACAAATCGTAAGCCTTTTTATCGTCTTTTACTAGGTTTGTTGCAATCTTGATGGCTTTATCCATCGCTTTTCCGTAATATTGACTTTGACCACGATTCACTACTTCTATATAATCGGCTTGTGCTTCGGCATATTTTTTCAAACCTGCATAACATTCGCCTCTATGAAAATAGCCTGTCAATGAATTGGCGCTTTTACCATAATTTTTGAGGTAACTCGTATATAATGGTACTGCTTTTTCCCACTCATTGTTTTCAAATTTCGTTTCGGCTGACTTGAATGCTAACGCATCTTTGTCATTGTCATTGACTTTGTAACCCAACGATGATTTGTATGTATTAAATTCATCGGTTTTACCCAAATCTACATAAATATTTTCGAGTGAACTGAGTGCTTCTTCTGCCTTTTCTTTACTTGGGTTGTTCGCAAATACTTCTTTATAATTTTTAATGGCTGCATCCGTATTGCCTTGGTTGTAGTAAATCAAACCCAATTGTGAATAGGCTTCTGGCACTAAACTACTTTTCCCTTTGTAATCATTAATTATTGATTTCAAAGGCGTAATCGCTTTACTTAGCTTATTTATACTTGGATCTTGATACGCTAAAGCGGTTTGATACAAGGCTTCATCGGCATATTCAGAGTTTGGATATTCACGTGTCAAGCGCTCAAGACCTACGATTTTATCGTCCAAACGGCCTTCCAATCCATCAATAATTCCTTTTTGATAAATGGCATACACGAAACCGCTGTAATTGTTACGAATGGCTTCGTCATAAAAACGAGCTGCATCTTTATATTTATTGTTTTTGAAATAACAATCGCCAGAACGCAAAACTGCATCGCCCAATACTTGCTTTTCAACGTAAGAATTAGTCAATTGCGATTTGTCGCGCTTGATGTCTGTTGCGGCTTGCTGAAAATATCCGAGTGCCTGGTTGTGTTTGCCTTGCTTCAAATAATTGTAGCCTTGCATATAATTTGAAGTGTATAAAGATGCATCTTCTGGCAAACCAGTTACCGATTTTGCTAAGGTCGCAAACTGATTGTTGAATCGAATTGAACCTTCATAATCCTTGGCTTGATGCGACAATTCGGCCAAACCATAGAGCGCCAACGCTTTTATACGATTGTCCGCTGGCACATCCAACGAGCGATTGAACATAGAACGCGCATTGTTCATGTCGCCATCATTGAAATATTGAACGCCTCTGAAATACAATACTTTTTGC
>JAYUJV010000057.1:0-3844 GCA_043764975.1 Saprospirales bacterium | reverse complement strand
TGCTCGAAAACACGCGCTTTCAGAAAGAAGAAGGAAAAGGCGATGTCGCTTTTGCTGAAAAACTTTCAAAATTGGGCGATGTATATGTAAACGATGCTTTCGGCTCGGCGCACCGCGCCCACGCATCTACGACGACAGTTGCGCAGTTTTTTACAAAAGAAAATAAATGTTTTGGCTACTTGATGGAAGCCGAAGTCAAAAATGGCCAACGCATACTCGACAATCCAGCGCGTCCGATGGTCGCGATAGTAGGCGGTGCAAAGGTGTCTGATAAAATTTTACTCCTCGATCGCTTACTCGATAACGTCGATACGCTCATTGTTGGCGGCGGGATGACCTATACGTTTACGAAAGCGTTTGGTGGCAATATCGGTACATCGCTACTCGAAGCGGATAGAATGGAAACGGCAAAAGAAATTGTGGCTAAGGCGAAAGCAAAAAATGTCAATCTGTTGATGCCTACTGACAATGTAGTTACGACTGATTTTAGCAACGAAACGCCGCGCAAAGTCGTAAAATCTAACGAAATTCCTGACAATGAAATGGGTTTGGACATTGGCCCAGATTCGATTGAAGCGTTTTGCGCAGCCATCGAGTCTGCAAAAACAATATTATGGAATGGCCCGATGGGCGTTTTTGAGTTTTCAAACTTTGCTGCTGGTACCAATGCTGTTGCAAATGCAGTTGTGAAAGCAACGGAGAACGGCGCATTTTCACTCATTGGTGGTGGTGATTCAGCTTCGGCCATTAATAAAGCTGGTCTTTCGGACAAAGTTTCGTTTGTATCAACTGGCGGTGGCGCGATGCTCGAATTTTTGGAAGGCAAAGAATTACCTGGCGTGAAAGCAATTTTGAGCTAAAGAGAAATATATAATTGGCAATTGACAATTGGCAAATTTTTGCGAATTGTCAATTGCTTATTGCCTATTTTTTTATTCCTTCACACTGTATTTCCCTAATTCCATGTATTTCATTTTTTGATTGAACGTAAAACCTAGCAAGTTCGCTTGGTTTTTTGCTTTATCAGCTATTACGCCCTCAAAAAGTTCATCTACGGTATTCCCAAAAATCCGTACCCAAGTATCAAATTCCTCGCCGCCTATATTCATGGATTTGTGTTGATGAAAGACATTGCCAGTAATCCCTTCTTTGCCGAGCAAAATAAAATTCCAGAACGCATACATCCGTGGCAAATGATGCTCAAAATCCACGCCTTCAAAATGCGGCGCCAGCAAATCATCTTTCAAAGCACGACCATAAAAGGTCTTTATCAGCAACTCCACGTCCGCTTCTTCTTGTATATCTTTCATTTTTTCAATTCAATTTTATTAAAAAAATCTCAAAATCAATTTATTTTTCTAATAAGCAGGTTAATAATGTTGTATATAGATTAATTTTTTTTGTAAAGTGTTGATTGTTAAGGACTAACCGACTAACTGACAATAATGACTAACTGACAAACCGACTAATCCTACCAAATATTCACTTCCACCATCAACTCAATGCCAAAAGTACTTTGTACCGAAGCGATAATGTCTTGGGCCAATTGCCAGATTTCGGCGCCAGTGGCCTCGCCATAATTCACGAGTACGAGTGCTTGTTGTGCGTGTGCGCCAGTATTACCGACGCGTTTACCTTTCCAACCGCAATGCTCGATGAGCCAACCTGCTGGGATTTTTATCAAGTCTGGTTTTGAGGTAGCGAATTGAGGCATATCGGGATATTGAGCCAATAGTTTTTCGGCATCAATTTTTGGAATTTCGGGATTTTTGAAAAAACTACCTGCATTACCCAATTCGCTCGGATTCGGCAATTTTGACTGTCGAATTTTGATAACGGCATCGCTCACGGCCTTGACAGTTGGCTTTTTGATGCCGTCAGCTTCAAGTGTTTTTTGCACATCGCCATACGCCAATTTATAGACATGATGACCTGGTTTGGTCAGTTTTAAGCGTATATATGTGATACAATATTCTTCTTTTTGTTCGGTCTTGAAATAACTATCGCGATAGCCAAATTTACAATCCGCTACCGAAAATTCCTTTCTAACGGTCGTTTCGAGGTGCACTGCATCAAGCGAAACGAACATATCTTTTAGCTCAACACCATACGCACCGATGTTCTGAATAGGTGCTGCGCCGACGGTGCCTGGTATCAACGAAAGGTTTTCGAGACCACCATAATTACGCTTTACGGCCCACAATACCAAGTCGTGCCAAAGCTCGCCACCACCTATATCTATCGTAACGGATTGCTCGTTTTGAGCGATAATTTGGATGCCTTTTATCTCGTTTTTGAGCAAAAGATAATCCACATTACCTGTTACAAGGATATTACTACCGCCACCGAGTACTTTCATGGAGTGGTTGAAATGATCCAGAATATCATACAAATCTTCTTCGTTTCGGAAGCTGATTATCATATCGGCACGCCCATCAACGCCGAATGTGTTGTAGGTTTTTAGCGAAGCATCTTTTTGGGTAACTAATTGTTTTGGCTGACTCATATATATAGGTGTACAAATTTTGAAATCGTAATTACGATACAAAAGAAAGCTAATTTTCTGAAAGTAAAAATAAGAAAGGTCTTTTTTAGAAAAGATTTTTTTAGAAAAGGCTTTTTTAGTAGCAAAAAAAGGAGAAAAAATTGAAATCAATGTTCTGTATTTCTAAAACAGATAAGATAAGCTAAAGCTTGAAAATAAATCTTAATAAACTGATTTATTGTATAATGAATATAATGTTATTTTATTATTTATCATAAATACTATGTCACATAAAATAACAATTGGGAATTGATAGCTTAATTTTTTAACTCTAAAACCCTATAACTTTGTGCTAAGAAAAAGGTCATCGGTAAATACACATCAAGGTAAATCTTGGCGGACAAACTTGAAACTGCATTTTTGATGACCTATTATAGAAAAAAATAAAAATTATATCTAAACGGCTACTTTTTTAAGTAACCATCTTACAGAGGCGACAAATGAATATGCCTCAATAAAAATAACACAACATATCTTTTTAGTAAATCCAAGAAGTCAAAAACTTCTATTTTACTAGTTACTTAAACACTTCATAACAATGTGTTTGAGGCTGTTTTTTATTTTGTGATGTCACAAAGTAATAGTTATTTTCTGCAAATATAAGTCCTTTTTTTATTTTTTGCAAATTTAAACCTCCAACGAGGGCAATTTTTTAGCTTAATCTTATCCGTTTCATACAATTTATCATTCAGGAAATGAAAAATTTAATTTTAGTAGTCGATTTTAGTTATTTGACCAGCCTAACGCTTTGCTTAGAGTTGGTCTTTGGCATTTCTATACTATCTGAATCGAAAAAACAGTCAAATTTTTCAAAAAACGACAACTTAACCCCATTCTCCTCACCCGAATACGTGTTTTCGATTAAAGAAAGCACCGAATTTGCTCGCTATTTGAAGCTATTTTTGCGGCGTTTCATACGAGCCATTCCCATATATAACTCAGTATAAGTTTATTTTATTCGATATTTGAATCCCCTCATTTTTTCCAAAATAATACAATTCTTACAATATAAATTTTTTGTAAATGAAAAATAATTACTTTTTTAATAAAATAGGCATGATCGGAAAGCATAGTATATTTCTATTGCTATTCTCTATCATAGCGTTTACAGCCGATGCTCAAAAGTATGTGAAAGTCACAGCTACGGGTTCGGGTAATGGTTCGAGTTGGGACAATGCCTTAGGCTTTTCAGGTTTACAAGCTGCTTGCGTTGCAGGTGGTACGGTCTATGTTGCTGCTGGTACTTATACTTTTACTACGGCACCTTCAAACGGTTATTTCATCTATCGTAGTTCAACG
>JAYUJV010000056.1:0-1416 GCA_043764975.1 Saprospirales bacterium | reverse complement strand
ATTTACTTACAAAATTGTTAAAAAATAATGACAAATAAAAATCATTTATTGTTAAAATTTAATTTTACATATTCATTTTTTTTATTTAAAATATTGATAATCAAATACTTGCATCAATATTAATAAATATTTTAGAATAATATTTATTAATATTAATTAAAAAAAACGTTTAAAATCATTCAGAAAGTATAACTTTACGTACTTTATTAATCATAAAAAAATAAAAATGATGAAAGCAATGACGTTTGCTATAATGCTTTGTGTAGGGTTAAACTCGTTTGCAAAAGCTCAAATTACGATTACGAACACTTCTTTCCCCAAGTTAGGAGATACGTTGAGAACCTGTTCCGATGCCTCGCCAAGTAATAAATATAAAATTAGTGACGCTGGTACGAATCAAGATTGGGATTTTAGCAATCTGAAACAATCAACAACCACAACTGTTGCCATTGTAGATGTCAAAAGCGGCTCAAAGGCAAACTATTTTTCATCAGCAACGCTGCTCGAAACCACTATACCAACTGCTGGCTCTGCTATCACGAACGAGGCCTATATTAAAGTAACGAATAAGACTTACGAACGTGTCGGTGCTACTTCATCGGGCAACACAAATGCCTTACTAGATGGTGCAGCCAGATATGTACCAAGCTCAGTAGAGCGCCGCGCTCCACTCAAGTTTTTAGACAATAATTTCTCGAAATCTGCTTTATCGGTTGGCTTCAAAGCATCAGCACTACCCGATTCGTTGATCAAGGCATTGGGCGCGCTTGCAGGTAGCGTAGATAGTATCCGAATCCGTATCACTTATGACCGTAGCGAACTCGTGGATGCAACTGGTAAAATAAAAATACCAGGTGGCGCGTATGACGTTATTCGCGAAAAGCGCACGCAATACTCTGATACGCGTTTGGACATCAAGACTGGATTTTTGGGCTGGCAAGACATCACTGGCCTCATCGGCACAGGTGCGGCTGGCGGTTTAGGTGGACAACTCGGCAAAGACACAACGACGACTTTTAGCTATTATAGCAACGCCGCCAAAGAGCCAATTGCTGTCTTTACGGTGGACAAAGTAGATAACACAAAAATAACACGCGCAAACTTCAAGTATAACAAAATTGTTTTGGCCAACGAAGACCTCGATGCTCAAAATTTACCTGACATCAAGGCTTATCCAAACCCAGCTATTGATGATATAAGTATAGATTTCATAAATCTTAATGCCAGCAATTATACTTTAAAAATATACAATATATTAGGCTCAGTGGTCGCTAAAGAGTCATTTTCGGGCGCGGTGACAAAGTCAATTCGTATGGATATTACAAAATTTAGAAAAGGTACTTATCTTTACGCCCTATCTGATGCCAGCGGAAAAATTATCATCAGCAAGCGCTTGATTGTGATTCGTCCGTAAGG
>JAYUJV010000055.1:0-1419 GCA_043764975.1 Saprospirales bacterium | reverse complement strand
TTTGCACCAAAATATAATCCTAAAATCGCCATTGCCGTTTATGTAGAGTATGGTGGTTGGGGTGCAACTTATGGTGCGCCAATCGCAAGTCTTTTGGTAGAAAAATATTTGAATAAAAATTGCTCTCGACCTGAGTTAGAAAAGAAAATGAAAGCTACGGTTTTGAAGGATTAGAATGATTGATTATTTTATAAAAAAAGGTATCGCAACTTTGCTGCGATACCTTTTTTTATGCTTTATTTTCCCAACAACTCAATCCTTTTTTTATACAAATACTTTGGCGTGGTGGCATATAACTTTCGGTACAATTCGAGTGCAATTTGCTGGTACGTTTTGTCGTGTGTTAAAGAAAAATATTCGTAGGCAAAAGCGGCTTGTTCACGTGGATTGTCGTGGTCATACGTGATGGTGTTGAGTAGTGCCAAACCTTCTTTTATGCTGTTTTCATAACGCAAGATGCGTACCGATGTCAATTCGGTTTCGAGTTCTAAAGCATTTATAATCAATGATTTAGAAATATTCATGGCTTCGGTATTGAGTGTTTTTGCTTGCTCGATGTCATTGAGTTTTAAGCAAACTTCGGCACGTTCGGCAAGGCTTTCACATAGCAATTGTTTGTTCGATATACTTCTCGATACAGCAATAGCGCGGTCATAATTGACGGCCGCCAACTCGTATTGCTCCATAGCTGTATATACATCGCCAAGTGTATTGACCGCTTTTATGATGCCTTTTTGATAATTGAGCGATTCGCAAAGGCTCAAATTTAGTTTTAAATGATACTCCGCTTCCTCGAATTTGCCCATCAAGCTATTGAGTCCGCCCATGAGGCCATGCGCAATAGCAATGCCTTGTTTGTCACCGAGGGCTTCGGTCAATTGAAGGTCTTCTTC
The DNA here is from genome assembly GCA_043764975.1 of Saprospirales bacterium. GTDB lineage: Bacteria > Bacteroidota > Bacteroidia > Chitinophagales > Saprospiraceae > JAYUJV01. The sequence goes on along the minus strand of JAYUJV010000055.1, from coordinate 526 downwards.
GTACATTTCACGCGCTTTCGTGTAATCGCCCAAGCGCTCATATACGCTACCGATAGAGCCGATACCGATGGCCATCAGTAGCTTGTTGCCGAGTTCGCGGCTTTGAGCCAAGCCTTGTTCATAGTGTGGCAAAGCATTTTCTAAATCCCCTTTTTCGGAATAAACAATCCCCAGATTGGTGTGCAAAGTCGCAATGCCTTGCTTGTCTTTTCGCTGCTCCACCAACGGAAGGTGATCGAGCTGACAAGCGATTGCTTCGTCAAAATTACCTTGATTCATGTGCGTAAGACCTAAATTTGCTACGATTTGTGCATTCACGGCATCTTCGCCGAGCGTAGAAGCAAGCGCAATACATTGCGTAAAGTATGTTTTGGCTTGCTCGTATTTTCCTTGTCGGAAAAATAAATTACCCAAATTACCGAATGCCTTACTGATACCGAATTGATCTTTTAGATAATCGAAAAGTGCAAGTGCTACCTCAAAATGTTTTTCGGCAATGTTATATTCGCCTTTTAGCATCAATAAT
>JAYUJV010000054.1:0-1430 GCA_043764975.1 Saprospirales bacterium | reverse complement strand
CACTATTTATGAGTACAACTACTGAAAAGTATTTAGACATTGAGAAAGTCATTGCAGACAAAAATCCATCGCTCCTAAAATGGATGCCAGGCTTTGTGATGAAATACATTAAGCGCATTGCGCACGAAAACGAAATCAACGATGCCTTTGGGAAATTTGGTCATTTGAAAGGTTTTGACTTCTTGGAAGCCATCATGGGAAAAGGCTGTTTCAATATTGATTTTGAGCCAGTTGGCATCGAAAACATTCCTCAATCAGGCGGTGTCGTCATTGCGGGCAATCATCCACTTGGAGGGGTTGATGGTATTGCGCTGATTCATACCATTGGGAAATACCGCAAAGATTTGAAATTTATTGTGAACGATATTTTGATGAATATCAAGCAATTGGAGCCAGTTTTTTTGCCTGTCAATAAACTTTCGGCGAACACAAAAGAGACTTTTCGTGTCATAGATGCACAATTTGCTTCAGATACTGCAACCTTGGTTTTTCCAGCTGGATTGTGCAGTCGCAAACAAGATGGCGTCATAAAAGATTTGGAGTGGAAACGGACTTTCGTGACCAAAGCGCGTTCGTATAAGCGACCGATTGTGCCTGTTTATTTTGAGGCGCAAAATTCTTCTTTTTTTTATAATCTATCTAGTTTCAGAAAAAAAATTGGCATCAAGGCCAATGTAGAAATGTTTTACCTCAGCGATGAAATGTTTCGCCAAAAAGGTAAAAAATTCCGTATTGTGTTCGGAAAACCAATTCCATTCGAGGAGTATAGCAAAATGAAAGATCAGGCCGCAGCCGATGCCATAAAAGAACACGTTTATAATCTTGGTAAAAATCCTGACTTGGTTTTTTCTGCTTCTGCAAAAAAATAGTATCTTTGCGTCTATACAAAAATATTAAGTATTTGAGTATTAAGTATGCAAATCAATATAATAAACTAATAGTGAGCATATTAGGTATTGTAAAAATTTCAATATTTAAGACTTTTATACTTAATACCATAAAATAAGTGGCCTAAAAACATTCATATTGAATTTGCTCCACAAAATTTTAAAAAGAACTATAAGTTTTTTTACACTTTTGACGTTCAGTAAAGTACAAATAATTATTATTTTATGACCATACAAGCAGTAGCAGATCCAGTTTCTAAAGACATATTACGGTCAGAATTGACGAAAGAGCGATTCGTGCGCGATACGAACAACCTCAACAACGAAATTTATATCATCAATGCGCGCAATGCACCCAATGTGTTGCACGAGATTGGTCGTTTGCGAGAGTTGGCGTTTCGTGGCGGCGGCGGTGGCACTGGCCTTGCCGTAGATCTCGATGAACTCGATACTTCCGATGTGCCTTACGAGCAACTCATTGTCTGGAATCCAGAAGATCAGGAAATCGTGGGTGGTTATCGCTTTTTGTTGTGCCGCGATGCG
>JAYUJV010000053.1:0-11218 GCA_043764975.1 Saprospirales bacterium | reverse complement strand
AAAAAATCTATGCTTTATATCGTACCCACGCCAATTGGCAACCTCGAAGACATCACGTTGCGGGCGCTCAGAATCTTGAAAGAAGTAGATGTGGTGCTGGCGGAAGACACCCGCACCAGCAAAAAACTATTTATGCACTACGACATCAAGACGCCGTTGCGCGCCTTTCATGCGCACAATGAGCATCATGCTTTGCAGGGCTATATACAACAAATCCAAGCAGGTGCTACGTTTGCCTTGATATCCGATGCAGGTACTCCAGGGATTTCAGATCCAGGTTTTTTGATTGCGCGCGAGTGCTTGCGCGTAGGCATAAAGGTAGAGTGTTTGCCAGGTGCTACGGCCGTGATTCCAGCTTTGGTCAGTTCGGGATTGCCTTGTGATGCGTTTCATTTTGAGGGTTTTTTGCCACATAAAAAAGGCCGACAAACACGCTTAAAATACCTCGCGACGCTCGAAAACACGTTCGTGCTCTACGAATCGCCACATCGGCTCATAAAATGTCTGGAAGAGTTGAGCGCCTTTTGTAAACCCACGCGCCCAGCTTGCGTTTGCCGCGAACTTTCCAAGTTGCATGAAGAAATAAAAGCCGACACGCTACAAAACCTCGCACATTATTACGAAAAAGGCGGCGGTGTAGCCAAAGGCGAAATCGTGATTGTGGTCGGTGCATTGGTGCGCTCCAAAGAAGATTTGAAAGCCTTGAAACAAGAACGGAAATTTAAGGATTAGCTTGAATGAAAAAACCGCTACGAGATTGGTTCGTAGCGGCTTTTGTTTATTAGAAACCAACGCCAATAAATACTTCTAAATTGAGTAAAGCATTGCTTGATTTTGGAAAATAGTATAATTTACTGGATAAACCAGTCATGATATTTCGCTTGAGTTTAAACTGTAACTCCACTTGAGGCACTACGCCCACATCTATATAGGTATCATATTGAAAAACTGGAAACATAGCTTTTGTGAGTTTTCCAGCGAATGGATTACTAAAATCCCCTTCAATCCATTGCACGATTTCAGATTCATCATGGTATGTAACGCAAGTACCGAGGCCCATCTTTAAGTTATAACGTTTAGTATTTAAGTATTCGTAAAGGTACGAAGCCGTAAAATTTAGATCAAAATATTTATCGGGTGTGGAGGGCAATTGATAACTTGGGAAAGACTCTTTGTTCCAAATAAAAGGATTAGCAAAAGGTACAGGATTTGTATAATCTCTAAGGATGTGTTTTTGCGAAATCAATTGGTCAGGCAAACTTCCTCGACGTTGTGTAAATATATTTTTGACTTCTATGCAAAAAAAGTGTTTACCTTTTATTTTTTGTTCATAAGCCAAACCGACTGAACCACCCGAAGCATTTTTTGCGATATTGTAGGTATATGCCAAACCCCCTTTTATGATTTTGCTTTGCGCTAATAGATTTACACTAAATAGCATCAATATTAGGTAAAAAAGTATTATTTTTTTCATGGCGTTTTAAAATTGATATGCGTAAAATAAAGAAGTATCCCATACAGGCTCATTTCGCCCAAATTCATCTATGACACCATTGCAGTTTCCGAATCGGAAACCTATCGAAGCTTTATCGAATATATATTGGTAATGAATTTTGCTAACAATACCTGGACTAATATTTCTATATTCGGTTGGTACACTCAAAAATATAGCTTTTTTAGTACCATCTGCAAGTATCAAATTACCTGTAAAAAAATCTTTATAGTAACTATGTGTTTCGTAAGTCATACTAAAACCTATATTTATACCTATTCTATGATGCTTTTTACAGAGTGGATAAAAGGTAACACCAACATCCATCGGCACACTCCAACTCTTTATAACAAACCCTGGATATAATTGCTTCACACCAGAATTGTTTAATTTATCCTGTTGTTCCTTCGTGATAAATGGGCTTGTAGAACCTCTTTTAATATCTAACAGCACATCACTATCTGAAATCAAATCTAAATAATTTTGATAGTAAGACAGTATATGTGTAGATAAACTCAACCAACGAAATAACCTACGTTCGTAGCCTATTCCAATAGTTGGTCGCCTACTCAAAGAATTTAAACCATCTCCATATCCAAAACCCAAGGCAAATATTAACTGATTTTTAGGTAATAGATTTTCTTTAGGCTTCGTTTGGGCGGATAAATTCAAGCCAAAGAGTAATAAGAAAAAAATAAAAATTTTGTGTTTCATGTTTTTTACTTTTTAAAAATGAAAAAAGCAACATTCTAAAATAAAGTAATCTCAATTACTCGACTCCGGAATGTTGCTAAATATTTAAATTATTTAACACAAGAATAATACAAAATTAATTCCCACAGTTGAATGTAATAGAACCAGTATTATTGTCCATTAAATTTTTATCACAATAAAATACTCTTTGATTACCTAATAAAACAGTTTTATCACCCACTCTACTTATCCCTGCATTGACAGTGGCACCAGGTGTTGTTAATCCTGCAATTTTAAATTGTGAAGTCAATGAGACGTTTAGATCTGTAGTTGTTGTCCCATTATCTACTTCAGCCCAATCAATCAAGTATGGTGACCCAAGAATTGCTTGGTCCCAATCATTCCAAAGACGGTAATCCGCAGTAAGCCATTTACCTTGGCAAGGACCATTATTACAAGTCATTATATCCCATTTTCTATAAGCAGTTGATACAAATTTTGATTGAGTAGGTGCAACAACTCCATCTTTGACCGCACCAAGAAAATCGCCATGAAATACAAAATACTTTTCATTAAATTGGTTTTTTATGTTCACATAAACGCCCCAACCATTAATCTTAAATCGTCGGAGTATTTCGTCAGCTACTACACAATCTCTAATACATTCACAAGGATTCGGAGGCATAGAAACACTTACAACTGTATTACCTGCTGTATAGGCTGCAATTAAGTCATTGTGCTTTAGCTTGTAAAATTCTTCCCCTGCAATATTAAACATATTTGAGGGATTTTGTAAACCATTATAAGCATTTGCATTGCTACTTGGCGTTGTTGGCATAAGTTCATTAATTGGAATACCATCAACTGTAATCCCTGCGTTGTTTACAAAATAAACTGTTTCAGCATTCCAGATACTAATTACAGGTAAAGCTGGGTCTTCTTTTGAATCTTGCTGATGTTGCGTTTCATTTTTGTTAAACATTACACACTCGGATTCTTGACCTACCAACATTGCAACTTCTGGAACAAATTCTGCACTCCAATTACGAACATCCCAAAGTTCTGCTTCAGGCATCGATATAGTCAAATAAGGATCTGTATCAGGAATGTTGTTAAAATACTCTAAATCATGATTTGAATTTGAAGCCAATACTTCAGCTAATGTAGCATTCATATTGGGAATGGCAGTATTTTTTTCGGCAATGTAGAGTAATTCATAATCGCTATTAAAGCCTAATAGCATTTTCTCATGAATGAACGCTCTAAAATTAGCATTGTCTAATGACCTTGCTAAAGCTTTACCGAATACTCTACGTACTTCTCTTATTTCATCTGTTGAGCCACTACGTGAAGTAATTGAATTAGTCGAAGAATTCGACTTTGCGGTTTGAATTTCTGGTTGTACTTGTTGTTGTTCTTTTTGACAAGCCCAGAAAACAACCGAACTTAGTAAAACTACTAAGCAAACGAGTAATAAATTTGTCTTTTTCATAAAAAAAACGTAAATTTGTATTAAATTGTTTACAATCGGGCTTTTGCTACTTTCTGACGGCAATCTTATGGTAGCATTAGCCCATTTTTTCAAAAAATGGTAAAAGTATCTAACTCATTTCCATACAACAGAAATAAGGCAGATTTTTTATGACAAACTCTATCTGAGAACACTTCGTCAGTCATAAAAATATATAGTAAACCCATCACTTCTCATTGTGACACGTAGAACTATCTGGTAAAATTAAGAAAATTAAAATAATTAAAGTAATGAAGGTAATAGCTTAACCTGTTCGGGGTATATGCCTTTTCATGCCTTGTATATTTTCAGCACCAATATAAAATCAGCAATTTTCAAAATTGCAACTCCTCTATTGTTTACCAAAACAAGTTTTTAAAAAACGCATTTCACGAACTCGAATTTTAAGATTTTACCGAATGTGCTACTCTATAAAACAGTAGCGATGCAAAAATGCAATAGACTCAAGGCGGTGCATTATCTGCCCCTTGATAGCTTGATAGCTTGATAGCTTGATGTTTTTTCTCATAGTGGGTAAGTTTTCTGAATATTAATATAAGTATAACATAAAGGTAAGGAATATGTTTTATACTTACAAACTTTTAACAAAGATAATCACTATATTTTTTATATGCAAGGACAGTTTACGCAAATTCACGAACGTCAAATATTGAGTTTTAAAAATCAAAAAAATGGCCAAAATGCAGTATTTTGATACAAAAATGATAAAAACAGTAAATTTTTGAAAAAATATTAAAAAATAGAAAAATAGAAAAAAGTTAAAAAATGTAAGAGTAGTGTTTAGTTCATTTCACGAACGTCAAATATTGATACTTTTGAAATCAAAAAAAACGCTCACATCCTAGCACAAAAAAGCCGTTATACTGAACTCAATTCAGCATAACGGCTTTGATATTTACTTAGAAATAATCTATTTTAAAAACCTACGACAGCCCCTACGTTCTTCCCCCCTCCCTTTGGGAGGGTCGGGGTGGGTCTTTGTGTGGGTCTCTTATTTATAAATCAAAGTCACATCGCCTTTATAGACTTCTTCTAAACCGTCTATAAATTTGACTTTTACGCTGTATGCAAATACAGCTTCATTGACTGGTTTACCGCGGAACAAGCCGTCCCAACCGTGGGTTGAGTTGTCTTGGTCGGCGCGATCGAAACCGAAGTCCTCGAATACCATGTTGCCCCAACGGTCAAAGACTCTAAAGTCAGAAATACTGACCACGTCTGAACCCAAGTACAATCTGAAATGCGAATTCGGATCATTCACACTCGATGGCGAGAACACCGTCGGAATATAGACTCTACGCAATTTGCGCACACGCACCGTAACGTCATCGGCATCTTCACAACCGTTTTTGTCAATCATGCGCACCTTGAACGAAGTTGTTTCGTTTGGCACGATGGTTACTTCTTTACATTTCGGATCGTTACATTTTACGAGGCTCGCTGGTGTCCACAAAAATTTAGCGATATTGGCATCTGGTATATTGACTTGCGCCGTCAATTTATTAGTATTGTCGGTGCTATATATGATGTCCAAATTACCGTTCACTTTTACTTTTACCTGCGCTGGATTGTTGATCGAAACTGAAACAGTATCTTTACAACCCTTGCTATCTTTTACCGTTATGTTATAATTACCTGCTTTCAAGTCGCCAAATTGCTTAAAGTCCTTGTATGGCCCACCATTGAGGGAATATTTGTAAGGTGGTGTACCGCCTTGAACCGCCGATACGAGTATCGTAGCGTCGTTTTCGCCATAACAACTTGGATCTTGTGGCAATGGCGTGATGCTTGTAATTTTGTTCACATTCGCCGTAATTTTTGTCAAATCTGTATCGATACATCTACTCACGGTGTCAGTCACGATGATTTGGTATTGACCCAATAACGAGATTTGTGGGTTTTTATCTTTTGATGTAAATCCTAGATTTGCACCAGTCATTTCGCTCCATTCGTACGTGAATCGAGTACCAGAACTTAGGTTTGCACCACCCAATATAACTTTCGAGTTGTCGCAATTCAGCTCTTGTGGGCTGCCTGCATCAGCCTTCGGTAATGGATTGATGATGACATTCACGAGTACTTCAGAGTTCGGACATGGCGCTGAACCTGGCACTGTATATTTGAATGTATAAGTATTCGGCTGATTGCCCATCGCCTTGAAATTGGCCGCAATGGCATTGAAACCAGTTGTATTGGCTGGCGAAACAAGCGCCCACGTACCAACCGCATTACCACCTACTTTCTGAGTACTTAGCGTTATGGTTGTATCTATTTTGTAACACAATTTGGCATCAGCCAAGGCTTTACCTGCATCAACTGGTACATTTACTTTTATTTCCGCTGCATCCGACATAATGTTCGGACACGTTGGCGCGCCAGTATATTGCACCGATACGAGCTGGTAATTTGTCGTTGCCGTTGGCTTTACATCTATTGTCTTTCCGTCAAGTACGTTCGTAAGTGTTATATCGCCTTTGCCATCGTTGTAGATAACATCAAAAGGCCCTGTTTGCGTTCCTGTGAGTTTGAGTGCCAAAGTTGCCGATTGACCTTCACAAATCGTTTTGTCGCCTGTCAAAATCGCTGTTGGCAACGCTAACCACATCACTGGCTGACCTGGCGCAATGTCTTTACATTTCGCATTCACATCTACACCGCCAATGATGATGCTATCGCCCGCAATCACGGACACGTAATATACTTGACCTGTTTTCATGCCAGGTTGGAACGTAAATTCGCCTTTGCTACTTTTAAAGATTACATTTTTCAATGTTTTACCATTGCCCTCGTGCAATACATATTCGTAGCTATCATTACCATCTAATTTAAAATTAGGATCGTTTGTGTTACGTGTTATTTTTATTTTTTCGTTTTCACAAGCCTTTACTAAATCTGGTTGCATAGATCCCGCATTGGTTACGCAAGGGCAAATATGACTGCCCGAAACCGTAATCGGCGCACAAGAAACGGCATCTATAAAGATAAATTTGAAATTACCTCCACTAGGTATATTACTTGATAAACCTTTATTTGTACCTGAAAATGTAACAGGATCTGTACTACCTGGCAAAATACCTAAATTACCAACCGCACCTTTAAAATCAAGGGCAACCGTATAAGTGGTATTGGCGGCGTTACAAGTAATGACGGTATCTACTTTCAAATTACTTGGATTAAAAAACTGAACTTTTACAGAATCTGTACTGCTACAAATACCGTTTGTTTCTGTCCAAACGAATGTATATTTTCCATAAAGCGGTACTTCGGCAGTTGCTTTTTCTAAACCTGTGTTTGGCGTAAATTTCACACTATTGGCCGAAGGTCCAAAAGCCGTCCAAGCACCTTTTGCTGTTCCGATGCTCAATTTTGCATTGAGCTGATGCGTCAATTTACACGTGTCTGCGCCGTCTTGGCCTGCATCGGCTACTGGTGTACATACAAACTTGATTGGCTTACATACTTTCGATAGGCAATCGTCAGTCAGATCGACTTGTGTTCCACCTGCACCAGTTTTGTTACCAACTACATACACCACATAATATTGCGTATCACATTTTTTAGTACCCAACGTAAATTTACCTGTTTGGTTACGCTCTATAATCACGGCTGATTTGGGATCGCAGCCGTCTGTCAGTAAAAATTCTGCAGCATCGTTTGTATCAAGCGTATCTTTATTCGTTAAATCTACATTGGCGATAACACTTATGGTCTCGGTTTCGCAAACTTCTGGAGTTGCAATACCGATTGGCCCAGCGTGTGATTTACAACCACATATTGCTTTGCCACTTACTTGTATCGTTTTACAATTTTTACTATCTACTATCGTAAATGAATAATTTTGATTTAATTTAATGTCAATGCTTGGCGAAGTAAATAATCCACCAGCCGTATTGACAGTTACAGAACCCGTTATGCCTGTACCAGTAACGGTATAAGGTGCTGTACCGCCAGAGATATTGAATTTTACAGTATAGTTTTCGCCTGCACCGTCACAAGTTTTGATTTCTGAACTTGCTGCTACTTGATCATTTAAGAAAGTGATGACTGTGCTATCAGCCGCTGTACAAGCTGCATTGGTTTCTGTCCAAACAAATGTTAATTTTCCAAAGTTAGTTGCTTTTGCAGTACCTGTTGGCGAATCGACTGGTGTAACGGTCGCTGCACCACCTTTTACCGTCCACGCACCTACCGAACCTACGGTTTGCTTTGCTTTTAAGGTATAAGACAATCCACAAATTTCGTCGTCAATACCTGCATCAGGTTTTGGCATACAATCGAATGTAACTGGTGTGCCTGGCGCAACGGATAAACATGGATCTGTAAGATCTGGCACAGTCGGTGTAAGTGGATCTGGATTACCACCTACATAAGAAATATAATATTTTTTACCACAAGTCATGGTAACTGGATTGAATGTAAATACACCAGTTAGGTTTTCTGCTACAATAGGAGTAACCAAAGTATTGCTACTTCCATTGTGCATAATGTATGAAAACACATCGTTTCCATCGTTCTTCTCTGTACCTGGATTATGCAAAGCAGTAACTGTACCGCCAACTTCGCAAGCTGCACTTGGTGTGAGTGACATTGTACCTGCGTTGGTTACACAATTACAATCAACAGGCGCGCTAAACGAAATAGTACAGTTCAAGGCATTTTTAATGGTTGCTGTGAACGTAACTTTGCTATTCGGAAGCGGATTTGATGTAAATATATTGGTCACAGGATCTACCGTTCCAATTTGTTTTCCAATATCCGACACATCGAATGGTGGCGAACAACCATTGATCTTGAATGTTGCGATATATGTTTTTGTAACTGGATCACACTTGAAACTAAAGTTCGCAACTGTTGGTTGCGCGCTGAACTTTACCTCTACGGTATCTCTTGCTACGCAAGCACCGTTCGTGACTTCCCACATAAATTTATAATCACCACACTCGCCTACTGGCAATGATACTGAAGATGTAGGAGAGTTCACACTACTAAATGTAGCTGTGCCTGGGCCTGAAACAGTTACCCATTTTCCTGTTCCTACATTGGCAGCAGTTGCAGCAAGCGTAGTTGTATTAGAACAAACACTTTTATTAGAACCAGCTTTTGCAATCGGCATTTCATATACGGTCACTGAGTAACAAGTTTGTTGCGATGTATCACACTTATTGTATGCTTTCACGCAAAGATTACCAACGCCAACGCTGTCCCATTTTACATTTACACTTGTACCGATCTTAGGGCCAACGATTTTTCCACCGCCTCCGCTTACATTCCAGATGTAATTGGTCGCTAATGGATTAGCTACTGTACTATATGTAGCGCTTCCGCCAATACAGATACTGTTATTACCAGTAATGGCTGTCGGTTTAGGCGCAATGTTACTGACCAAAACTTTGAATGTATCAATAGCAGATGTACCACATTTGTCCGATAAAGACAAGGTAACAACTCCCGTAGAATTGCCATTCCAGTAAGCGGTAATACTGTTTGTACCTGTACCAGCTATGATATTGACACCAGCTGGTACTGTCCAATTATAAGCAATTGTTGAGTTGTTGAGTATTTTTGTAGTCGAATAAATCGCTGTATCTTTAGGACAAAGCGGTGTAACGCCAGTTATTTTTGGCTTAGTTGGCGGCACTTGAGGATTCACAACCAAACAACCAGGTGTACTCGTCCCACAAGAGTTGGTTACGGTAGCACATATTTTGTATGGGCCAGCAGCAGCTGTCCAGATTGCTTGTACATTAGTACCAGTAGTAGCACTCAATGTACCACCAGTGATTGTCCAGTTGTATGTGCTACCAGCTGTTGGCACAACGCTATACGTTGTGTTTGCACCATTCAAACAAGGTATTGTATCTGAAGTAGCGATATTCGGCGCACCTGGCAAACCTCCAGCATTACCTGTCACGATAAATGATGCCGCTTTCATACAAGTTGCAACAAGCGGCGTACCTATATTATTAGGCAACTCAGTAATGGTATAGGTATAAGTTACTGATACCGTATATGTACCTGGTGTATTAACAAGAATCTTTGGTGTCGTTGCGCCAGTATTCCATTTGTAAGTAAGCACACCTGTATTTGAAGCATTGTTGAGCGGAGAAGCCGTACTTCCCGAAGCATCCAACATATCCGATGTATGCACACAATCCAATGGCGCGATAGGCGTAATCAATGGATTGATTTTTAAACAAAATAATTTAAAATTATAAGTTGTATCGCAATTCGGATAACCGCCTGGCACAACTACTTTTACGGATTGTATCTTTGTACTTGCATCCGCACAAGTCAGTTTTTTGCCAGCCAAAGTAATGTTATCGCCTTCGCAAATAGCAAAGTTACCTAACTGGATTGTCTGCAATGGCACAACGTCTAAATTCAAGATGATTTTTCCTTTACAACCACTTGGTGCAATCGTGTAAGGAATGTTTTTGATGCTCATACCAGAACCTGCTGCAATCGTGACACAACTTGGAGAAGCTGTACCAGTAATTGGTATTGGCTGTAAAGATGCCATCGCTTCATCTGCTTTGACTTGTATGTTACAATATTTATAAGGCATTTCTTCAAAACACAACTGCAAATTATCAGACACATCCGGCAATGTAAATGCCACAACAGTCTTACAACCTTGCGTACCATTTGGTACACAACGAGATTTTCCTTTTGCACATACTTGATATGTACCAGGGTTATTGAACGTTGCTTTTACTTTGTGCGCTGGCAATGGTGGTACTTTTGTACTCGTCGGTGTAATGGTAGCACCAACCGCTGTCCAAGTCATTTCGGGCGGCGAACAACCATTGATGGTTGCTGTAAAGTCCGCTGACGAACCTGCACAAACTTGATCCGGTCCATCAATAGTAGGCGCGTCCCACTTTGTCAAGATTTGAGATGGCGGATAGGTAAAGTTGATGGTACATCTATCGCCCGCAATACCATCTATCTGTAATAAATACGTTTTACAAGGTTCTACATCGGCCGTCGTGACGCCACCAAAACCTGTAACACAAGTTCCGATGAAACTCAAAGCCGCGCAATCATCGCCTGTCCAGACAGAAGATTGAATACCGCTATTGTTCTGACAATTGCTTGCCGTAATATTGAAGGCGACACTCGTCACGCCTGGCGGTACCGTGAACGCCCACCAAAGCGGATTGTCCTCTGTTGTACCACCACCACATGGCAACCACTGGTTAGGTGAAGTTTGAGGTGGACTGAGCGCCACATTGACACTACCACTTTGCCCCAAACAAGCAGCTTTACAAGCCACAGTGTTGGTCTGCGCTGATATAGAATTAGTACCTACCAATAAAAAGCAGATAATAACTGATAATATAACTTGAAAACGAATCATTATGAATGATTTTGTAAAATAAATAAAATGTTTCAGGATGTGTTTTTTAGGTGCTAATAATCGGTAAGATATTAGATTTACTCACAAAAATATAATTATGTTTCCTATTTTTATAGTATTCAAATATAAAACTTTAATATTT
>JAYUJV010000052.1:0-3923 GCA_043764975.1 Saprospirales bacterium | reverse complement strand
TGGTGAGCACCAACTGCATTACAGATAACGGCGTGTTCGCCATACTTTTCACAAAGTTGAATACCAAGCAATGCGTGCGACAATTCTGTTTCTTCTTCAGCTACTTTTCCAATATCGTGCAATAAACCTGCACGTTTGGCCATCTTGATTTGCTTCGGATTCATACCCAATTCAGCAGCCATCGTAGCACAAAGATTTGCGGTTTCGATAGAGTGCTTGAGTAGGTTTTGACCATAAGACGAACGGAAACGCATACGACCCACGAAACGAACCAAGGCTGGATTCAAGCCATGGATATCCAAATCAATAACGGTACGTTCACCGATTTCCATGATTTGCTCTTCGAGTTGCTTACGGGTTTTAGCTACCACTTCTTCGATACGCGCTGGGTGGATACGACCGTCAGCTACGAGTTTTTTGAGCGATAAACGCGCGATTTCACGACGAATCGGGTCAAAAGACGAGATTACAATCGCTTCTGGTGTGTCATCTACGATGATTTCTGCACCAGTTGCAGCTTCGAGCGCACGTATGTTACGACCTTCACGACCAATGATTTGGCCTTTCATGTCATCGCTTTCGAGGTTGAAAACCGATACTGTATTTTCAATCGTAAACTCCGCACTCATTCGTTGAATGGTTTGGATTACGATTTTCTTTGCTTCTTTACTTGCCGTCAATTGTGCTTGTGCAATGCCTTCTTTGATGATGACCATAGCATCATTTTCAGTTTTGGCACGCACAGCATCTAAGAGTTGTTCTTTGGCTTCGCCTTCGCTCAATCTCGAAATATGCTCCAATTCCTTGATGCGCATTTCGTTGGCAGACTCTAACTCCTCGCGTTTTTTACCAACTATTTTGAGTTGTATTTCGAGGTTTTCGCGTACTGCTTTTGCTTCGAGTTCTTGCGCTTCGAGTTCAGATTTCTTGTTTGCTACTTGATCTACTTGCGTCTGGAAACCCAGTTGCTTTTGTTTCAATTCGCCTTCGAGTGCCAATACTTCTACTTCGCGCTCTTTGAGTTGTATAGCGTGTTGCGCACGTTCGTTTTCAAACACGACTTTCAAGTTAGAGCGTTCTGAATCCATTTCGGACTTCATTTTATTAAAACGATCTTTCGCTTCTTGTATTTTTTGCTGCTTGATTTGCTCGTTGCGGTGTTCCGCTTTCTCGATGACGATATTTGCTTTCGCTTCAGCGTCTTCGGTCAAGCGTTTTGCGGTTTGACGCGCTTCTTGTACGGCCAAATCTGCTTTGCGATTGGCTTCGTCTATCTTATCTTGGTTGAGTCTTTTCAACCAAGTCTGTACGCCAAAATATGCCAAGGCTCCACCTATGACAATTCCGAGCACAGCTCCTAATATTGGTTCCATATTGTTATATAAAATTGTGTATATACTACGTGTTAAATGAATACGGTTTCGGGTAGGAAGGCGTGAGGCGTGTAGAAAAATAGATGTAATGCCGAACGGCTTACTTTTACGAAATTGGTCTTTTATAAAAGACTTAAAACGCGAATCCTTGGCGGACGCTACATATAAAGTATTGAAAATAATCCTATAAACCAACCAATGTTAAAAACTCCTTTCGAGTGTTTAAATTATATATGATGTCAATTAATTTTCGAGTACTACTTATTTATGATTAAATATTTACTTATATTTCTTAATTTATGCTATAAATCATTGATAGTCAATAATTTATATTCATTTTATTAAAAAAATAATTATAAATAATATTTTACGTTTTATAATATCGTATGCTAACTTTTACTACAACGATTCAGAATTCACTTTTGGCTTAGACAATAGCTGATCCAGATATGAATCCAGATTCAAGAGTCGCTCTATGACTTCGGTAGGTGTTTCGTTGATGGTTGTCGTTATGGGTGTAGGAACCGACACAGGTTCTGCTACTTTCTCCACAACATTGGGTGCAGAATTGGGCTGTTTTTTGTCAAGATCGAGCGCATACGTCAATAAGGCCATTGATAAATAATCTAATTTATCTTGACGTGGAAACGATGTTTGCAACGAATCTATCTTTTCATTTACTTTGTCAACGACCGTACGAACGACCACATCTTCCCCATCTTTTACCTTCAGAGGATAATTGCGCCCTGCAATACTAACCGTTAAACTTACCAATTCTTTTTCCATAACCAATCTATCTGTACGAAACAGACCATAAAAAATGTCATAAAACGAACGCTACTACTTTGCTACAAGTTTACTTCTTGCGTTCCAATTGTTTTTTGAGTTCTACTATCTGAAACTCCAACCCTCCGATTTGCTCAGAGTATTGATTGAGCATCAGATTCAGCGCTCTATTATCTTCGAGTAACTCGGCTTGTATTGACTCAGTTTGAGCCAACTTTTTTGCCAAAGCCTCTACTTTTATACCTATTGTATCTACTAATTTAGTAATTTGCTCAGTGTTCACTGTATAGTTTCTTAGCTATTAAACCTATAAAATATAATACATTATAAGTTTGATTTCAAAATTAAGCCTAAATATAGACCTTATTTGATAATTATTTTAAATATAAGCCAACTATTAATATTATTTTTATAAATAAGACACTATTTACGAATATTTGCACCTATTTTATCTTCATATTGCTTGATAAGGGCTGACATTGTTGTATCTATTTCCTTGTCCTCCAATGTCTTCTCTTTGTCCTCGAACACAAAACTAACAGCGTAAGATTTCTTGCCTTCGCCAAGTTGTAGGTCATTTTCATAGACATCAAAAAGATTTACATCACGCAATAATCCTTTTGCTGTTTTGCGAGCAATCGCCACTACTTCCGCAAAAGTAACACTTTTTTCGATAATCAGTGCCAAATCGCGACGCACAACTGGATATTTCGACATATCCTCGAATACTATTTTGTGCTTTTTCAAGCCATTCAAAAGTGTATCCCATTGAAAATCAGCGAAATAAACAGGATTTTTAATATCCATTTTTTTCAAAATAGAAGGTTGAAGTTTTCCAAACTCTACCAAAACCTGCGGCCCTCTATGGTATCGCAAACCTGCTGCGAAGCGTTCATCTTCAAAAACCGTCTCTTGCGGATTTTCGATACCTAATCGCTGCAACAATCGCACCACCATATTCTTTAGGCTATAAAAACTCACTTGATCCTTGTCTGTCGTCAACCAAGATTCTGCAAATTTCTTGCCTGTTACGAATATCGTCAAGTGTTGATCTTCTATATACTCTTTTTCTGCTTTTTTAATGTAAGACTTTCCAAATTCAAACAAGCGCAAATCACTATTCTGACGATTCTGATTGCGCACAATGGCCTCCAATCCCGAAAAAATCATGGACGGACGCAGCACGTCTAAATCGACATTGGCCGTATTGTTCACAAACACCAATTGAGCTTCATCAAAAGGTAAAATATCTTTATAATATTTCGATTGCGACATCGAAAGCCCCATCATTTCGTTGTAACCATTGGCTGCCAAATAATCAGCAATCTTATTTTTTACCGCTACTGGATTCGGATATTGACTCGGATTGATGGTACTTTTTATCTGCGACGGAAACTGTACCGTATCTAAACCATAAATGCGCAAAATCTCCTCTATAACATCTACCTCGCGCAACACATCCGCCTTATTGGTTGGCACTACTGCTATAAACGACTTGCCTTGTGGTAAAAGCACTTCCATGCCCATCGCCGTCAATATATCTTTTATGGTTTGCTTCGGAATTTCCTCGCCGACCAGTTTAGTTACATTTTCATAAAAAACCTCAATACGTTTTGCTTCTATTGGCGTCGGATATAAATCTATCAACTCCGATGAAATCACACCGCCAGCCAATTCTTGAATCAATATCGCAGCACGTTTGAGCGCATATACACATAAATTGGGATCACTGCCTTTTTCAAACACCTTAGCAGCATCGGTTCT
>JAYUJV010000051.1:0-3926 GCA_043764975.1 Saprospirales bacterium | reverse complement strand
TTCAGAACCGATTTTGGCATAAAAAACCAAATGCAACATCAAATCGCCGAGTTCTTCTTTGATGCCTTTTTTATCATTTTGCATGATGGCATCCGTCAATTCGTAAGTTTCTTCGATGGTCAGGTTACGCAACGATTCATTGGTTTGCTTTCTGTCCCAAGGACATTTTTCGCGCAAATCGTCCATAATATTCAATAAACGCCCAAAGGCTTCTAATCTCGGATCCATAATATTTATTTATTGTATTCACCCCTTTAAGGGTTATTTGACAAAATTCGTAAAAAAACTAATTTTCGAGCTTTTTTGTAGAAATTCTTAAAGGGTTTTAATTAAAAAAATTACATTTATAAAACGGAATTATAACAAATAATCATAAAGTGACAAAGTTAAGCACTCAACCTGTAAAAAACGAATGTCACTTTGCTTGAAAATCAAAATGTTTTCTCAAAATTAATCTTTTTTTTCAAAACTGCTATTTTTAATATTTAATATTTCTATTTTGTGGTCAAATTTGAAGAAAAAATATTTATGGATTATATTTTAATCGAAACAGAAGAGCAGTTTCAAGCATTTTATGACGACCACCAAGACGTTTCTTGGATGGGTTTCGACACCGAATTTGTAGGCGAAAAACGTTACTATACATTACTTTGTTTGATACAAGTCATCAGCGCCAAAGGCGTTTATTTGATAGACTTGATGAAGTTAAAAAACATTGATTTATTTTTACAACTCATTGAAAATGAAGATATTGTAAAAATAACACACGCGGGCGAAAACGATTATCGAGTATTAAATATGTTGTACGGCACAGTGCCAAAAAACCTATTCGATACACAATTGGCTGTTGGTTTTTTGAGTCATGTTTACCCAATGTCTTTTCAGAAATTGGTAGAACGCGAGCTTGAAATCCGTTTGCCAAAAGGATTCATGGTTACGGATTGGGAAGCGCGACCTTTTTCGCAAAAACAATTAAAATACGCCGTAAATGACGTGATTTATTTGCCCGAATTGTGGAAATCGCTCACCAATCAACTCGTGCAACTTGGCCGTTTGGAATGGGCTCACGAAGAAATGAATAAGTGGGAAGATCCAAATTATTACGTCATAGATCCATATCGCGAGGCATTGAATAACAATATTATGCCACATTTGACATCCAGAGAACAAGTGTTTATGCTGCGATTATTTGTGTGGAGAAGGACGGAAGCCGAAGCAAAAAACTACTCAAAAGAGATGATTTTGCCAGTGAAATTGATACCGATTTTTGTCAGAAACATCAATGAAGGTAAAACGGCTTTGATGCAAAATAGGCTGATTCCTGACCGTTTGTTGCATAATAATTGGGATAGATTTAATGCCATGTTTCAAGATAAAATGACTGAGCAAGAACGCGAAATCTTAAAAGATATTCCGATGAACAGCGAAGAATCGCAAGATCAAGCGTTTACGACCGAATTGTTGCATCTTTTTGCAAAGCAAAAATGTATAAATAACAACATCGCGCCTTCACTTTTGATCAATAAAGCGGCCTTGAAAGATTCGCCCGAAAACAAAGAAATCATCGAAAATGTGCTGTCGCACGGTTGGCGACGCGCCTTGCTCGGCGATGATCTTTATCAATGGATTGAAAAGCATGGTAGTATCAATTTTAAAATGAATGGCAACCAATGTATGTTGGAAATGAAATAAGGGAATTGGGAATTAGGAAATTAGGGAATTGGGGAATTAGGAATTAGGAATTGGGAATTGGGGATTGGAGAATTTGCTAATTGTTTATTGCTAATTGTTTAATGCTAATTGCTAATTACTAATTGCATTTTTCGATTAATAATTTAAAATAAAAAAAATCATATAATTGGATAAATAAATACATACATATTTACAAAAATATGAACCATAAAATACTGACTATAAATGATTTAAAAATAAAATTCAAGACCGAAGATACTTGGATTGAAGCTGTGAAAGGCATTAATTTTGACCTTTACAAAGGCGAAACCATTGGTATAGTTGGCGAATCTGGTTCAGGAAAATCAGTTACTTCGCTCAGTTTGATGGGGCTTTTGCCTTCCAAAACGGCTCAAATAACTGGTTCTGTTTTGTATAATATTGATGGTGTAGAAAAACAATTGACCTCGTGTACGGAGCAAGATTTTCAGCAAATCAGAGGGAATAATATTGCCATGATTTTTCAAGAGCCAATGACTTCTCTCAACCCAGTTATGCGCTGTGGACATCAAGTCGATGAAGCTTTAATATTACATAAAAAACTCAGTAAAGCGCAAGCAAAAACGGAAACATTAGCCCTTTTTGAAAAAGTAAAACTACCCAATCCCGAACGCATATATATTGCGTATCCGCACGAAATAAGCGGCGGACAAAAGCAACGCGTCATGATTGCGATGGCACTCAGTTGCAATCCCGACATCTTGATTGCCGACGAACCGACAACCGCGCTCGACGTAACGGTGCAAAAAGCAATCTTGGATTTAATGCTCGAATTGAAAACAGAACTCGACGCTTCTATCATTTTCATTACCCACGATTTAGGTGTTATTGCCGACATTGCCGATAGAGTTATCGTGATGTATAAAGGCGAAATAGTCGAACAAGATACTGTAAATGAGTTATTTACAAATCCAAAACATCCATATACGAAAGGTTTATTGGCTTGCCGACCGCCTTTGACACAAAAGGTAAAACGCTTGCCGACCGTTTCTGATTTTATGGACGTGCGCCTTGATGATAAAGGAAAAACCATCATTACTGAAAAAGCCGCTGCGACAAATTTGTTGCAATCATACATCATACCAAAAGCGGAACAATCGAAAAGATTGTCGCAAATATTCGAGCAACCAAAACTCTTGGAAGTCAATCATTTGACAAAACAATTTCCGATTCAGAAATCGTTTTGGGGCAAAACGACTTCGTTCGTCAATGCAGTTGATGACGTTTCGTTTCATGTTCACAAAGGCGAAACCTTGGGTTTGGTTGGCGAAAGTGGCTGCGGAAAAACGACATTAAGCCGAACATTGTTGCGATTAATAGAGCCTACTTCGGGTTCGATTATGTTTGATAATCAAGACATTACGAATATAAATGGCGAAACGTTGCGCAAATTGCGTAAAGATATTCAGATAATTTTTCAAGATCCATATTCGTCACTCAATCCCAAAATGACGATTGGTGAGGCGATTATGGAGCCGATGCGTGTGCATCGGATTTTTGAAAATGACAAGCAGAGAAAAGAAAAAGTAATTGATTTGTTAGAAACCGTTTCGCTACAAGCAGAACATTTTCAACGATTCCCACATGAGTTTTCGGGCGGACAACGCCAACGAATCGTGATTGCCCGCACGCTTGCGCTCAATCCACGCTTCATTATTTGCGATGAGTGCGTGTCTGCGCTCGATGTTTCGGTGCAAGCACAAGTCTTAAATTTATTGATGGAATTGCGCGAAAAGTTTGACTTAACTTACATTTTTATCTCGCACGATTTGTCAGTCGTAAAACTCATCTCTGACCGATTGATGGTGATGAACAAAGGGAAAATCGAAGAAATCGGCATTGCAGAAGACATTTATAACAACCCAAGTTCAGAATATACCAAGCGATTGATAGAAGCGATTCCGAAAGGGCTTTGATAAAAAAGATAGTTATAAAACACTAACAATCAATGTTTTACAATTTAAATTATTAATAATTTTATTTTTAAAACAGTTAAATTATAACAATTTCAAGTTTAAAACGTTTTGATATTATTAAAAAATTAAAACCTAAAATCATTATGAAAAAATTAAGCCTATTTACCTTATTTTGCTGTGTTATGAGCATTTTTGCTTGTAAAAAAGACAATTTGAAACCAGTTGTAAGCATCGCAACGCCAACTACAAGTCAAAGTGTAAAATCAAACACTGTTTTGA
>JAYUJV010000050.1:0-1444 GCA_043764975.1 Saprospirales bacterium | reverse complement strand
GCAATTAATTCTTTTTCGAGCAATTTCTGAACCGAATAATCGCAACTCACACCTCGAATCGCTTCTAACTCCACCCGACTGATTGGCTGACGATATGCAACAATAGAAAGGGTCTCTAAAGCTGCTTGCGAAAGTCGTTTTTTTGTCGTTTGCTTCAAGTACGTTCCAATCACGGCATGGTACGCTGGCTTGGTCATAAACTGGAAACCTTCCGAAATCTCCAATAAATCGAAGGCGTATTGACCTTCGCTATATTGCTGTTGCAACTGCACAATGGCGGCTTCAATATCCTTAGTTTCTACTTTTGTATCAAAGGTTTCTTCAAGACAAGCCTTTATTTCTTTTACAGAAATGGCATGATCTGTCGTGAAGACGAGTGCTTCTATGTGTTGTGTTAAATGTTCCACTTACGAATACTTAAATACGTTGAAAATCAAAAAATAAAGACAAAAATAACCTTTATTGTTTTGAAATATAGCTTTGGCTATAAATACTTCTCAATTTATTTTATTACAAAAAAATATTTAAAACAAAAAAAGAAGTAAAATACGAACACTTCACTACGATTCACGCAATAAGTATTTTCGATTTTACTTCTTTTTATATGTATAAAAAACTGAACTACAATTAGTTGCTCAACATGACTGGCATAACAAGCATCAAAATTGATACACCATCCGTTTCGTCCACTGGCAACAAAATACCTGCACGTGCCGGTGTAGAAAGTTCAAGTTTGATGTCGTCGCTTTCGAGTACGCCAAGCATTTCTACCAAAAACTTTGCATTAAAACCAATTGTGATTGGTTCGCCTTCGTAAGTACAAGACAATTGCTCTGTCGCTTCGTTCGAGAAATCTAAATCTTGCGCCGATACCGTCAAACTCGAATTATTGATGTTCAATACAACTTGGTTTGTCGTTTTGTTCGAGTATATTGCGATACGTTTCATAGAGTTCTGGAAGTCGCTACGCACCACTGTTAATGTATTTGGGTTGTCAATCGGAATCACAGCGTTATAGTCTGGATAACGCGCATCGATGAGGCGACACACCAAATGTGTAGTGCCAAACGTAAAAAACGCATTCGATTTATTGAACGCCAAGGCTACATCTTCGCTCGTGTTCAAAGCGTTTTTGAGTAAGTTCAAGGCTTTTTTTGGAACAATAAAAGCTGTACTCACATCGCTCTGCACGTTGTGAATACTGTATTTTACGAGTTTGTGTGCATCGGTTGCTACACAAGTAATTCTGTTTTCTTCTACCTGAAAATAAACGCCAGTCATAGCAGGACGAAGTTCGTCATTGCTTGTCGCAAAAAGCGTTTTTGTGATGGCTTGCGACAACATATTTCCCTTCACGGTCACTTTATCTACACCCTCTGCTTCGGGTATGCGAGGGTAGTCTGCACCATTTTCACCAGCCAAACGGTATTTGCCATAAGCCGAT
>JAYUJV010000049.1:0-3930 GCA_043764975.1 Saprospirales bacterium | reverse complement strand
TTTTGACGTTGTTTTAAAATAGGCAATTAGCAAGTTTTAGTTTCTGGCATTTATGTAATTCTTAGTTTCTAAATTGCTCATTGTCAATTGCTTATTGTAACGGAAATTTAATCAAAAAAAGAAAAAATCCATATATCTTTAAAAATAGCATAAGTAGTTACAATAATTATGATGAATAAATTTTTTATTTTTGTTTTTTTAATCTGCTCAAATTTTGCTTTGGCTAATGTGAGTCCGCATCCTTTTCATGTGTCAAAAACAGATATTGTGTATGATGAAAAAACGCAAAGCGTACAAATAACAGCGCATATTTTTATAGACGACCTCGAAATGGCGTTCAGAAAACAAGGCGTTGAAAATCTAAATATCGGTACTGAGAAAGAAGGCAGTATGACCAACCAATTTATCACTGAATATTTGAAACGGCATTTTAAGATAAAAATAAATACACAATTTATTGATTACCAATGGATTGGAAAAGAAAATACAGATGATTTAAAAGCAATTTGGATTTATCTCGAAGTGAAAAACGTAACACAATTGCAACGTTTAGAAGTGATAGACGAAGTGATGATTGATGTTTTTTCGGATCAACAAAACATCATTAGTATAGTTGGACCACAAAAAAAGAAAGGCTATTTTTTATTGACCAATACCAAAAATTACGATGGTGTTTGGTTTTAAATTTTTGAAA
Source organism: Saprospirales bacterium (assembly GCA_043764975.1). Taxonomy (GTDB): domain Bacteria; phylum Bacteroidota; class Bacteroidia; order Chitinophagales; family Saprospiraceae; genus JAYUJV01. Next base: position 3,236 of record JAYUJV010000049.1, on the reverse strand, counting down.
CAACCTAAAGACCTCCAAAGGAGGGACTTCTCAACGTGATGGCAAACTTTTACTACTTTAAATCTTTTCAAAGAAAAAATGATTTTAGATATAATCAATACCATTTTTAAGAAAATAATCATCGTTCCGATTCGGATTTATCAATGGACTTTGTCGCCTTTGCTCGGTAAAAACAAATGCCGCCATGAGCCGACTTGCTCGCATTATATGGTTGGTGCAATAAATGAATGGGGCGCATTGCGCGGCGTTTGGATGGGACTAAAACGTATCTGGCGCTGCAATCCTTGGTGGTGGGGCACACATGGCTTTGATCCTGTGCCAAAAAGAGAAAAGTGAAGGAATTATAAGTGGATTATACGCGTCAAATGTATGATAATATTGGTGTCTAAAAGATAAGTCATTCTTATTTTATACAGTCTAAAAGTTCGTCTATCGGTTCATTTTTGATGTCAATAATATCAGCTAATACTCGAAATTTAGCCATATCGAATCCTTGATAGTTTTGTTCTTTTACTAAATCTTCTATCGTGAAGTTACGCAATGGTTTTATGTGTTTAGATATATCTATATGTTTGTCAATCAATTCATTAGGTGTAGCATTGGCAGTTTTAAGAGTAGTTTCCACATAAGGAAAACCCCGCAATAATTCCATAATAAATGGAATTTTTTCGTCAGGAATATTTAAAGAAAGTATCATTTTTTTACTTATTTTTTAACAAATTTAATAGTTTTAAAACAAAAAACCTAAAAAAGAAGTTTTTTTATTTTGCAGATAATTACTTCGTATTCTAAAATCTACTTATTTTAACAATAAGTATTCAAAAAGTAACGATTGTACACACCACAAAATATGTATCAGACCGAAAAAATACAAGTATCGATTGAGCATATACCCATCGAATTGCTTCAGATTACGAATATTGATGCCTTATTCGAGGCATTGTTGCAGCAATCGCCAGACGATATTGCGGTCAAAGATGAGCGTATTCCGTATTGGGCGGAGTTGTGGCCTTCTGCGATTGCCATGAGTCGATATTTGGTGCGTAATCAATTGATTAACAAAGACTTATTTGTATTAGAAATTGGCTGTGGATTGGGTTTGCCAGGCATTGTGGCTGGCAAATATGGAGCAAAAACGACCTTGACAGACTACTTGCCCGAAGCCTTGGAGTTCGCCAAACAAAATTGGGCGCTCAACAATGCTACGCAAGCAAATTTTCAGGTGTTGGACTGGCGCGAACCCATTGATATAGAACCCGCGGATTTACTTTTGGCTTCAGATGTCGCTTACGAGGCGCGCTTGTACAAATATTTGCCCGATGCGTTCCGAAAACTTTGCAAACCAAACGGAAAAATTATTTTGAGCGAGCCGAATCGCCCATTTTCAAAAGATTTTTTGCGTCAATTGCCCCAACAAGGTTTTGACGTAAAAACGAGTAGCGAAATCGTGGCCATGCACGAGCGTGAGTACATTATAAATGTGTTAGAAATCACGCTTCGTTAATTACTTCGTGACGGCGATGAACCCGAACTCGCAAGTCACATCAAGTTCCTGTGGTGGCGTATTGATAAAATCTAGTCTGACAATGATATTAAATGGCTCATTTTTACCAATCAATGTTTTTATATCAGCAATGCCAGGCGACAAATCCAAATAATTTCGACCTTGCGGCAAAGGATATGGATAGTAAAAAACCTCTGTACCTTCATCAAAATTCTTTTTTGAAATCCGTACTTCTACCGTTCTGATGGCATCGAATAACACGTCAGGATACTTGGACGTAAATCGCATAGATTTTGGCACAATGCGCAATACTTGTGAAGTATCACTCGATTTGGCCATCGCAAATCCCGAATAATTGGCAGGGAAATCAGACATTACAAAATAATGTCCTTGACTTGGCGACAAGCCGCCCTTGACCACAAAATCGCGTTTGTAAACCATGTCAAATCCAACAAGTTCTTTGTTGCAAGCGCTCGATGTCATAAATAAAAAAATTGCACAACATATTGATAATGAATAAATTAGCTTATGAATCATTTTTTTTAATTAAAATAATTAAGGAAATTAAGAAAATGAAAAGAATAATCGTGACGCTGTTTTTTAATAAATAAAAATCTAAACCGAGTATTTTACATTTTTTGAAAGCGTTTAAAGGGACTCACGACTCACGATTTTCTCACGACTCACGAATAATAACGACAAAAGTATAAAAAAATTGAATCATAACATAGATCAAGATTTAACGGATAAAATAACGGCCTTGATGGCACGTGATTTTGGCCTCGAACCGAGCAATAAAAAGACGTGGACAGAGGCCGATTTATTTGAGCTACTCGCCAACGAAGTGGCCGATATGATCGAACATCGCATCGACTTGTTGTTAAGTTTGATGTATCGGCTCGATGTATTGGAGGTCGATATCAATGCAGCTTTGAATCCCGCGAATCCAGTGGCGGCCAATGTGGCGCTCGCAACGCTCATCATGGAGCGACAACGGCAGCGCGTACTCACCAAAAGAACTTACAAAACCAAGCCGATAGAAGGTTGGGAATTTTGAATCGAAAAGTATGAAATCCAAAATGGCTCACAAATTACGTTCAAAATCCCACATTTTTATGTACTTTTGTAGTCGAATTTTAAAAAAAGCAAAAAATTTAGTCATTAATTAGTGAAGTCGACTGTCCAAAATCTTTGCTAATTACTCGTTTATGATAGACAATAGGCAATTTGCAAAATTTAGTTGCTTATTGTCAATTGCTTATTGTAACGTAAAATTGAATCAAAAAAAATATTCTAATGCTGCAAAATGACTAAGTAGTAATAACAAAACAAGACGAATGAGTACAATATCAGGTTTTTCAAAACTATCGAAAACAGAAAAAATAGATTGGTTAGTGGCACATTATTTTGAGCAAAACAACGAAGTTTCGAGCGAAATACGTAGTTTTTGGCATCAAAACGAAGCCTTACAACAGGTCATAGATGGATTTAGTGAAAACACCATTTCTAATTTTTTGATGCCTTATGGTGTCGCGCCGAATTTTGTCATCAACGGTCGTCAATATTGCGTGCCGATGGTGATAGAAGAAAGTTCGGTAGTGGCTGCTGCCGCTGCTGCTGCAAAATATTGGATGACGCGCGGTGGTTTCAAAACCGAGATTATCGGGACTCAAAAAGTAGGTCAAGTTCATTTTAAATGGACTGGCGAATCAAGTGTTTTAACATCATTTTT
>JAYUJV010000048.1:0-3938 GCA_043764975.1 Saprospirales bacterium | reverse complement strand
TTTTTCATATCGGCTTTATGGCTTAATCCAGATAAAAAGTTCAATTATTGAATCAATAATCGTTCTAATATTTTTGATAAATAAATAAAGGGGGAATTTTGATTTTTAAAGCAAATGGTTTATGCTAAGGGGTGATACAAGAAATAAAATACCCAAATTTTAGGAAGTATTTTGAAGCAAGACAAGGCGCAAAAAAAGGGGTGTAGCAGTGCTACATACCGTTTTTTGTAACGCAGTATTGGTTCAAAAGACGAGTAAAATCGGGTAGATTATTTTTTGAATCACCCCTAAAATCATTGAACAAAATTAAGTCTTTTAAATATAATTTACAAATTTATTTTCTATTTTTTAATAAATAATTATAAATAAAAAATATATGTAATCATAACAATATCAATTGTATAACATTTAATATATAAATTCTAAAATTCTATTTTTTGCCAAACTTGCGTAGCCAACTCATTGGTCAAGGTTTCGATATAATAACTACCTGCTGCTGGATCTGCTACTCTATCGAGGTAACTTTCCATTTTAAATATATGCTGCACATTGCGCGCAATACGTGTTGCAAACACTTGACTTTCGTCACTTGTCGCTCGCACCGTAAGCGAATCTATGCCTGACATTACGGCCGACATAGCCACGGTCGTCATGCGTATTTTATTGGTATTCGCATCGCTATCACGATACACATTTTCGCTAATTTTAGCGTCAATATGTGACATAATATTTGAATCAATGTCATAAGATTTTAGCACATTTGCCCACAAAATACGAAACGCACGCACTTTTGCAATTTGTACAAAATAACTCATACCAAACGACATAGAAACATGAATTGCGTGTGCAGCCACTGCTTTCTCTACTCCATCATTCAATAATTGAGCCAACAAGCGATGCGCTACATCAAGCGTTTGTGACAACTCGTTCACCGTGCCATCATGGTTTTCGTAATACACTTCGGCATTGATGCCTACACTTCTGAACTTCGGCAAATGACTATCCGAATATCGAACAAGACTATTTAGCCCTTTTGCATCGGCAAATAAATTGGGTGGAAACTGCAGCGAACCTTCAAGTTGCTGACAATCAGCGCCTTGTGCATTTGCAATGCGATAATATCGCTCCAATAAATCTTGTGCTTGCGATAATCTTGGCGTTTTATACACGAAATGTATAGCAACATAAGACAACACAATGTCTTTTAGCACAATTTTCAAATCTGACAAATTAAAATCATAATCCAACTCAATTCGCAAAGCATTTGCGCCACCCATCAAGGCCGTAAGTGCGTCAGAATTGGCTTCTTTGGGATTATTGACGACAATTGTTTCGGAAATTTGCCAATCATTATTCGTTTTTTGAGCAATATTACCAGCAGCAGTCAACTCCTGTCGCGTGTAATACGGCTGCAACGCAATGTCTTCACCGATAGACCACACGAGGTCTTCATAAGGCTTACCTTTCAAGTCTTTTTCGACCTGTTGTTGCCATATTGCTTTGTCAATTCCCGAAAATTCGTCAAATAATTTCATCGTTTATGCAGCTGTAATTACGAAAGTATAATTTTCCATAATGAGGTTGGCCAATAGTTTTTTACAAGCCAATTCTACTTTTTGGTGTGCATCCGTTTCGCTCGTGGCATCAATGTTTAGCACAATTGATTTCCCGATACGAACATCTTCAATCCCTTGAATATCAAGGTGTTTCATGTTATTAGCTACCGTTTTACCTTGAGGATCAAGCAATTCAGGCTTAGGCATTACGGTTACATTTGCTACAAATTTCATACTTATTTTGTTATTAATAAATTATTTAAAACAGACATCATGACATAAAAAAAGACTATAATTGCAAGCGCCGCTTCTCTAAAAAGGAAAATCGAAGCCAACGAAAGTACCGCAAATACATAACGTGATTCGTTGCCCACAAATCCATAGTTTTTGAACCTAAAATTGAGCATCGGAATTTCTGCAATTTGCAAATACGACAACAATAAGATAAGCGCAAACAGCACAAATGGATTGTAGAGATAATCACCGAAACCCATCGAATTGTTGAAACAAATAATAAATAATCCTATGACAAAAGTCGTGTTGGCTGGCGTTGGTAAACCAATAAACGTATCGCTTTGTCGTGTATCGAGGTTGTACTTTGCCAATCGAAGACCCGCAAAAACGCTAATCAAGAACGCAGGTAAAGCCCATAAATTTACTGCTGCTCCACCATGATTGTTATTGACACCAAAATACGTTGCATAATCGCCAAAATAAAATGATTTTGACAACAAACTAAACATAATTGCACCTGGCAAGACACCAAAAGTCACCATATCCGCCAAACTATCCAACTCTTTTCCCATCGGTCCGCTTACGCCAAAATGACGCGCTACTCTACCATCAAGCGCATCGAACAAAAAGCCAAGTGCATAAAACATGACAACGTGAAGATAAGCGTCTTTTTCTACGAAAAGACAAACGATAGCGCAACAACCACAAAACAGATTGCTCATGGTCAAAATATTCGGAATGTGTTGTTTCATATTTTTTTTAAACTTAATTTTATCAAATTTTCTTAAAAATTTGATGCTATTTTAGTAATCTCCACTTCTTCCTCCCTACCTCTGGGAGGGCTGGGGTGGGCTAAAACGGTCGCATAGCCTTTGCGAACGTACTTCTATAATATTTTGTGTATAAATTATCTTCTTGCACGCCAGTATTCGCGGCATGAATAAACATAGTCCATTCGGGGCCTTTTATTTCGGTCACGATGCCAACGTGCGATATTGTTGCTTCTTTTTTGGTCACAAAAAAGACTAAATCGCCAGGTTTTACTTGTCCTAACGTAATTTCTCTGCCTACATTTGCTTGCTCGATAGATGTGCGCGGCAGGGTAAAACCTGCTTCTTGAAACGAAATATATACCAATCCCGAACAATCGAAACCATCGCTCGTTTTGCCGCCGTATTTATATGGCGAACCTACGTATTGACGAGCATTGGCGACCACAACTTTTGCTTTTTTAAAGCCTTCATTCGAGTTTGTATTTCCATTTTTTAACTTATTAAACAAACTACATGACGACAATAAACAAATATTTAACACTAAAATAAAAGCTAATTTCAAATTTCTCATTTCACTATTTTTTGGATTAAAATAAAAAATTAAATTTATAAAAAACTGATTATTAAATATTTATATATAAATAAAATTACTTCAATGGTTTTTCATCTGCATTCAAAATAGATTTATCGTTTGTATTTGCTCTATGCACGAATGCGATAACCGAACAATTGTCTGGATTCCAATTGTCTGGAATTTTGTATGTAAATGTTTTATTTTCTAAAATCGCTGTTTTCAAACCTGCCGTAATATCATCGCCAGTTGCAGCAGTTATGACATCACGCAATACGTGCTTGTGCTTATAATCCGAAATTTTACCATTTATTGTAGATTGATAATCCACGATATTCGATTCGGTAATCATGACCGTTAAGCGCAATTTTTCGCTAATATTCTGAGATGGCAATATCGAAACCTTCGCATTGAGCGTCCGCGAAGTAGGCTCATATGCATTGCTCAAAGTGACTTTCAAAGGCGCTGTTGTCTTCAATTGCTCGTCTATATAACCTGCCCAAGTTGATTGACCGACTTGCGGCGATGACTGACCTAAAAACACTTTTCGGTCAATTGTAGCTGACGGATAACCTTCAGGAACGGCCACATAGTTCATAATTTCTTCACCAATTTTGGTCTTGAGGTCGTACTTACTTTCCGGATATGGTTTTGCAAAAATTCCTGCATGAATCGATACGGCAATTAGATTTTCACCATATTTTACACGTAGATTTTCGATTTCGGCACTTCCAGCTGGACAATTGACGCACTTTACGCCAGTATATTCTTCTACTACAACTTTATGAGCCGTGGTATTTGAGC
>JAYUJV010000047.1:0-11366 GCA_043764975.1 Saprospirales bacterium | reverse complement strand
ATTTATACCGTCAATTTTAAGGCAAAAGTGGCTGGTATAGTAGATATTAAGTTCTCTGGAAACCCTGTGGATATAGAAGTATATAATGCTACTGATCCCAATCCAATCTCAGCAACAACAAAATTCATCAACATTATCAATAGTAATACTGGTGGCAATACGACACAAGCAGTGTCTATATCGGGCGGTACGGCATCGGTTGCGACTGGTGCAACGACTTGTATTGCTATCAATGCCGAAAACGGTTTTACGGCCATCAAAAAAATGAAGTATGACTTGAGTTGGGATCCAACTAAGTTGGAAATAGATCAAGTGAAAAACTTCGGTTTGGCTGGTTTATCAGCTGCTAATTTCAACATCAACCTTGCCGCTGGCAAAGCGACGTTGGATTGGACAGGCGCTTCGGCAGTTACTTTGCCCGCAAATACAAAATTATTTGACATTTGCTTTAAGGCACTTTCAACGACCAACGCAACAGCTACAGTAACGATAACGCCGATAGAATTTGTGTCAGGTAATGCCAACACAACCATCAACCCAAGTATCACGAATGGTTCACTTTCGATACAAGGCTCTGGTGGAGGCGCACCTGGAGGCTGCAGTAGCACCACTGTAACACCACCGCCGACTTGTACTCCAGCAGCTGGTTTTACAGGTTTAGGTTTCAAAATAAATACAATCACAGCTAGTTCTGGCTCAAATATATGTATAGATGTATCGACACAAGATTTTACGAGCGTGGCAGGTATGCAGTTTAGCTTACAATGGGATCCAAGTGTATTGACTTATTTATCAACCAAAATGACGACGCCAGTTGCATTGCCAAACTTATCATCATCTTCAAATTTTGACATCAGTCAGAAAGATCAAGGTCGATTGGGTTTTATATGGGACGATCCGACTACATCGGGTGTTACATTGAGCAACAATACTGTATTGTATCAGGTTTGTTTTGCAGTGATTGGTTCTACTGGTATATCTACAGATATTAAATTCAGTGGTGCGCCGACAACGATAGAGATTTCTACAGGTGCAGGTACATTCATCACGCCTAAGTTTCAAGACGGAAAAATAAACATCGAAGCGCCTATTAATCTAAATGGAACGATTACTGATGTGGATTGCTTCGGTAAAAGTACAGGTGGAATAACGCCAAGTGGTGTGCCAACAGCTGGTACTTTCCATTATTATTGGACAGGTCCAAATAATTTTAAATGTAACGACATCAACCTTTCTGGTTTGCCAGCAGGTGTATATAACTTGACAGTTACGTCTGGTACTTGCCAAACGGCGACTAAAACTTTTGAAGTAAAACAAGCAGGAACAGCTTTGACAGCAACTACGACAGTCGTTGATGCTAACAATTGTGATGGTTCATCTACGATAGTTGCGGCAGGTGGCACGCCAAATTATACTTATAAATGGGTATCGAGTGCATCGCCTGGTCAGCCAATAAGTCTAACAACTTCTATTACGAGCAAATGTGAAAGTGAGTATAAATTTACGGTTACAGACGCAAAAGGTTGTACCGTAAGCAATAAGGTATATATCGCAACCGCTTTGTCTTTCGATAACATAGTGGTTACTAACATCAAGTGTAATGGTGAAAAAAATGGTGCATTACGTGTCATTCCGAAAGGTGGTTCGGGTACATATACCTACAAATGGGCTGCTCCACTAGCAGCAATCACAATCGATTCGGTTACAAATCTTTCTCCTGGTACTTATGCGGTGACAATAACTGATGGCAATGGCAAAACGATTAGTGCGCCAACCATTAAGGTTGTAGAACCTGCAGTTTTGACAGCATCTGTTATTACGAAAACACCAGCTCCGAATGGCAGTGTAGAAGTGAAAGGCGCAGGTGGTACAGGACAATTTAAGTACAAATGGAGTAACAACCAAACGGCTTCTACGGCGATAAATCTTGATAAAGGCACATATAGTGTTACGGTTACGGATGACAATGGGTGTACAACTGTTTTGAATAACATAGATGTACTCGGTACTGTATTGACCGTATTGACTCAAAATGTCAAAAAAGCAACTTGCGAACTCAACAATGGCTCTGCCGAAGTGGTCACAACTGGCGGAAGTGGAGATTTTGCTTACTTATGGAGTCCAGGCGGTTACACGACTGCAATCGTAAATAGTCTTACGCCTGGTAGCTACACGGTTACGGTTACGGATAAAAAATGGGTTGCAAATGTAATCAAAACCGTCGTGATTGATAAAGTAGAGAAAGCAACCGTTGCCTTAGCGTCAAAGACAGATGCAGGTAGTAATTGCAATGGTACAATCAATATTACCGTGGATAAAGGCACACCTCAATATACGTTCCAGTGGACTGGCCCTAATAATTTTAAGGCAAGTACACAAAACATTGCAAATGTATGTGACGGTGCTTATACGGTTATCGTGACAGATGGTATTGGTTGTCAAACGACACAATCGTTCTCGGTAGATCCAGGTGGAGTAAATGCAACAGCAGTATTCAAAGAATCAACTTGTCCGACTACAGCTGATGGAAATATTGTCTTGACTGTAGGCGGCGGAAATGCACCATATACTTACAAATGGTCGAACAATGCGACTACAAAAGATTTGACAAGTGTTGCGCCAGGTACTTACAAAGTAACGATAACAGACAACAGTACGCCGAAGCTTTCTAAGTCATTGACGTATGTATTGAAATCAAAATCAACATTGGCGATTGATACCATTCAGTTGGTATTGCCTTCGCTTGGTTGTGCAAAATCGGATGGTGCAGCGACAGTTGTAGTAAGCGGTGGAACACCATCTTATACATACCAATGGTCTGGTGCAGGTTCGGGTACAGGTAGCATACGTGCAGGTTTAGCTTGTGGCGCATATACCGTAAGTGTAACTGACAAAGCAGGTTGTACAGTAGCAAAATTATTCACTTTGTCTGACGATAGTCCAGTGCAAATCATTGCTTTGACAAACTTTAAAGGTACAAACTTGAAATGCTATGGCGATAAAAATGCACGCGCTCAAGTAGTATCTATAAAAGGTGGCAAAGCACCATATACTTACAAGTGGAGTAGTGGTAGTAAAGAAGACATTGCAGGTGGTTTGTCAGCAGGTGTTTATAAAGTAAGCGTAACAGATGCAACAGGTACTGAATTTGTAGGAAGCGTTACGGTTATCGAACCTGATAAATTAGAAGCTAGTTTGAAAGTAACAGACATCGTTACGACAAAAGACGGTACGGCTCAAGTTGTTATCAAAGGTGGAACTTCGCCTTATGTATGGACTTGGAGTGATGCTGCAAAAACACAAAACGTAAATCCTCTCACAGGTTTAGAAGGTGGTACAATAGCAGCTTTGGTACGTGACGACAATGGTTGCGAAACGATGGCGCAAGCCGAAATACGCAGACCAGGTGTAAATTGTTTATCTGCATTAGAAATCGTGACGCCAAACGGCGATGGTAAAAATGACTTGTTTTATATCCATTGTCTTGACGATTTTAGCAACAAAAGTAACCAAGTAGAAGTGTTTAATCGTTGGGGACAAATGGTGTTCACGGCAACAAACTACGCCAATACTTGGGAGTGTAAGACAGCTGAAGGCTACGAATTGCCAGAAGGTGCTTATTATTTTGTGGTGCGTGTAACCAAAACAGATGGTACTATCGAATCGAAAAACGGTTATTTTAACCTAATTTCAGAAAAATAAACAGTTCTTTAAAAAAATTGTGGAACAAATTTCAATTGCTGTTTTCTGTTCAAATATACTAGGTATTAAGTATTGGAGTATTAAGTATTTCAGTTTTTATGACACCTAAAATATTGACTAATAGTTTGTTGTCTCGACTTGAATACTTAATACTTGCATACTTAATACCTTTAGAGAAATATGCAAAACTTATTATTCTATGTGTTTTCACAAAAAAATAAAAGAACTAAAATAATTTTATTAATAAATCATAAATAAAATCGTATCAAAGTTTTCCCAAGCTTTGATATGAAATGGCGAATGTGGTTTGGAAATTCAAACCGTTCAAATCACATTGGCTCATAAACATAAATTTTTCCAAGAACCTTTATAATTTTCCCGGAACATGAAAAAGTTACTTATGCTCATTTCTTTTATGTGGGTCACTGTCGCTAACGCACAAGATGAAGCGGTTTTCTCACAATACACCATCAATCCGACACTTGTAAATCCAGGTGCAACAGGTTTTAATGATGGTACACAGGCTTACCTGAGTTTCAAAAATCAATGGACAGGTTTTACTGGCGCACCGCGCAACATTGCCGCTAACATCAATGGTCAAGTGGGCGACAAGCTCGGTTTGGGCGTTATGCTCAATAGCGAAACGGCAGGCGCAGAAACACGCGTTCGTGGTCAATTGAACTACGGTTTTCGCTTCAAAGTCAATGAACTCAAATTAGGTATTGGTCTATCTACACAACTATCGAGAAACAGCATTGCCGATCGAGTTTTGTTGGATTCTAAGTATCAGTCTGGTGATCCTTTGGCAGAACGTGCCGTGTCGGGTTCTAATTATTTCGATGCTTCGGCTGGGATTTATGGTACATACAGCGATAAAATCATATTTGGTGTATCGGCATTGAATTTGATTCAGCAGCGTTTGGGAGCTATCGGTAAGCCAAATGCGAATACTAAAAACTTGAGTTATTATACTTTTATGCTCGGTTACAAGTACAAAACGGAGTTATATACCATCACACCATCGTTGATGATTCGCAACGTAAAAGATGCGCCATTCACACTTGATGTGAACGTGTTGGGTAGTTTCTTACAAGATCGCTTGCTAGTCGGCACAACATATCGTGCAGGTTCGGGCGGCTTGATTGGGTTTACTGGCGGTACTAAAGTTTCAAATTTTCAGATTGCCTATACATTTGAGTACGGTTTTAGCGGATTACAAAAATATGCTGGTGGCGCACACGAAGTGAGTATCGGTTATACATTCGGCAAAGGTTTTTTTAAGAAAGAAGAAGCGTACAAGAATTAAGATTTGGAACTACTTAGCTATTCATCGAGTAGTGTGAAATTTATTAGATTTTGTTAAAATTCAGTACAATTTGCAACAAGCAATGAGCAAAATTTGCCAATTGTATATTGCTGATTGAAAGGAATAAAAGCATTAATAATAATTTTACTTTTTGCTTGACTAATGCCTAATGTGTTACACTATTTAAATAAAAATAATCATCCAAAAGATATTTAAGAATTGGTTTTTGGGATGGCCTCTCACCAAAAAGATGGTGGGGGGCTCCCTACCTTTTTTAAAAAAAAATGTAATACCGTATGGGACTATTTCGATAGTAACGTGCGGTATTTTTATTTTGCAAAAGCATTTTTATAAAAATAAATTTTTTCAATACTATTTTAAGGGATTAATCGTAATTTTGTAACCGAATTATTTAGTAACAATTTAGCCGTTTAGCGAAAAAATTGAAAATTGTAAGATTTTGCTGAGGATTCAGTGCAATTTACAATGAGCAATAAGCAATTTTGCCGAAAGTTGTATTTTTGCCTATTGTATCTTGCTTATTGAAATGAAAAATACTTTAGACTTGATTTTTAAAGTCTTCTTGATAAAGGCACAAGTGCTTATAATATTTAAAATAAAAAAATGGGTCAAAACATAGGAGTACGCTATGGATTATTGGCAGGTGTGGGGAGTATGTTTTACCTCTCATGCTTGTATGCCATCCAAAAAGATTTGTATTACAACCAATGGCTAGGCGTTGTTGTTACCTTGTTGTATTTGGTGGCCATGATAGGTGCAGGTTTGCGTTATCGTCGCGAAGAAAATTCCGAAGCTACCTTTAGTGATACCTTGAAGGTCACGTTTACGGTAGCCGTAGTGGCTGGCTTGATAGTCGTCATATTTCAATATATCATGCCGAATGTGGTAGATCCATCGTTGCTTTCTTTTTTGAAAGCCTACCAGTTAGAAGATTTGAAAAACTTAAAAGCGCAACAAAACGATATGGCTATGATTAAGCAAATCAGTGGTCAGATTGCTGACCTCGAAACAAACGGCGTACATTTTACGTTCAGTAATGCAATGTTCGCCTTTGCTCGCTCGCTCGTCAGTGGTTTTTTATTTGCGTCTGTTGCGGCGTATTTGACAAAAAAACAGTAATTTAGATTTTAAATATTTTTATAAATAATTGATTATTAATTAATTATAAAAATAGTTTTAATAAAAAGTAATATTGAAAATAAATAGGGTAAACGCATCAAAATCCTAAAAGGTACAGCGTACCGTAATATTTGTAGTAATTTCAGATAAACGTTTGATTAGGTGCAGCGCACCGCGATATTAAAACTATTGTGTTACGGTGCGCTGCACCTAAAAAACGTAGATTTGTTACTTTTTACTACAAATATTACGCGGTTCTACCGCTAAAATTTTGATATATTTGCTCTGGAAAATAAATTAACAATGATAAATATATCAGTCGTCATCCCATTGTACAATGAAGTAGAATCGCTCCCAGAACTGGAAGCGTGGATTCGTCGTGTGATGGAGGCAAACCATTTTACTTACGAAATTTTGATGATTGACGACGGTAGTAACGATGGCTCGTGGGCAATCGTGGAGCAATTGCAACAGCAAAATCCGAATGTAAAAGGCATCAAATTTCGTCGAAATTATGGTAAATCTGCGGCACTCAACGTTGGTTTCAAAGCTGCCGAAGGGGATGTAGTCATCACGATGGACGCTGATTTGCAGGATAGTCCAGACGAGATTCCTGAGCTTTATCGTATGGTAAAACAAGACGATTTGCAGATTGTAAGCGGTTGGAAACAAAAACGTTTCGATCCACTCACGAAGACCATTCCGACCAAAATCTACAATTGGGCTACACGCCGATTGAGTGGAATCCACAATTTGCATGACTTCAATTGTGGCTTGAAGGCTTATCAGCACCAAGTCATAAAATCCATAGAAGTGTATGGCGAAATGCACCGCTATATACCAGTGATTGCAAAATGGGCTGGCTTCAACCGAATAGGGGAGAAAGTGGTGGCGCATCAAGCACGTAAATACGGGACTACGAAATTTGGTATCGAACGCTTTGTGTTCGGATTATTGGATTTGCTGTCTATCACGTTTGTCGGTAAATTTGGCAAACGCCCGATGCACCTTTTTGGCACGATTGGTATTTTGATGTTCATCATCGGTTTTTTTACGTCGGCATATATTGGCATAGAAAAATTTATGTGCCTTACGAATGGCATCAAAGCGCCGCTAGTCGTTACTAATCCGTGGTTTTATATTGCATTGACGACGATGATGCTCGGCACGATGCTCTTTTTAGCAGGCTTTTTAGCGGAGTTAATTGTTCGGACAGATGCCAATCGCGATAATTATCAAATAGAAAAAATTATTTAAAAATAAATAAAAAATAGTTAGTATTTACACGTTACTTAGTTCTGCTTTGACATTCTGGAAGTAATAACGTTTTTTGTAACGTTGTCAAGGTTTTAAACCTTGACAACGTTGAATGGAATGTTTTGATTATTAAAAGTTTATGCAACTATAAAGCTGACAGCGTTTCAAACGCTGTCAGCTTTTGGAAAAAGATTAAACATCAATAACTAACTATTTTTCAATAAAGTAATATTATGTTTTATGGAATTGGTGTAAAAGTGCGGGTAAAACACACTGGCGATGCTGGCGTGGTAAAAGAATGGCTCAACGATGGCATGCTGATGATTTATCTACCAGCCGACGATATGACGATACCTGTTTTTGAGGAAGATGTGGTGCGCGAAGAAGCATGGAATGGCGTGGTCGAAAAAAAATCGAAACCCAAAACGCAGGTCGAAGCCAAATCAGTACCTTTGCCACAGGCTTTTGCTCAATATACGGTGCTAAAAAGTATGGGCATACAATTGGCCTTCGATGAAGTGCGCAAGCACGACGAAGTGCAGCATTACAATATTTTTTTGATCAATGATACTGAGTATAATGTACTGTTCGAGATAGATATTTTTACGGCCGATCATGATTATGTCGTCCTCGACGAAATGCTGCCGCGTATGAGCGTGTTACAAATCGGCGAATTGCCTTACGATGCGCTGAACGAACATCCTGAGCTGCAATTTGCTTGTTGGCAATTGAGTACCGAGGGCAAAAGCGGACAACTTTGGAAAGAGTTTAAAATAAAACCAAAAACGTTTTTTAGCAGCCGAATCACTGCCCCTTTGTTGGATAGAGAAGTACATCATTTTGTGCTAATCAACGATTTTGAGGCAAAACCTCAAAAAGAAAAAGATACAGAAGACCTCAAGACTTATACTAAACGTGCAGCAACGCCAGCCACGAAATCTCGTAAAATGGTCAGAACCAAGCATGAAGTCAGCGAAATGGCTAATTTTGCTAGTGAAATCGACTTGCATATCGAAAACCTGACGAGCGAATATAAGCACCTTTCCAACGGCGATATTCTAAAAATCCAGTTACGCCATTTCGATGCGTTCATGGACAAGGCAATGCGCCTTGGCGTGGAGCGCGTATTTGTTGTACACGGACTCGGCAAAGGTACGCTCAAAGACGTGATTCATAGCCGATTGATTAGCGAATACAGCATCAAAACCTTTCGGAATGAGTATCATCCGCGTTATGGTTGGGGCGCTACGGAAGTAGAATTTTGATAAATTGAAGAAGGTAATAACTTTCCCTCATTTAAATTTGACTTAGATTTTAATATCTTGTTTAGAAAAATCCGTTTTAATCCGCGCTTGCCGAAGGCATCTGCGCAATCCGCGTTCTCGGTACACAACGTTTGCAAACGTATATAAAGTGGAACGCTGATTGAACGGATGCAAGCAAACGCTGATGAAAACGGATTTCAAATATCGCTTAGTAGTTACGAAAAAATAAGAACCCAAAAAATATGCAACGAACCGCCGTCATTGACCTCGGAACAAACACTTTTCATTTAATAATAGCAGAAATAGATGCGTTGGGGGAGATAAACGTCTTGTTTCAAAAGCGTTATTATGTCATGTTGGCAGAAGAAAGTATTGAATACATTGGCAAAGCTGCCTTTACGCGCGCTTTGGATGCGATGCAGTTTTTTGCTGTTCACATTGCCTTATTTAAGCCAAGTAAAACGATTGCTTGTGGTACGGCTGCGCTTCGTACTGCCAAAAATGCACCCGAATTTATGCGCATCGTGAAGCAAACAACTGGGATAGATATTTCGATAATTAGCGGAGACGAGGAAGCGAAATTGATATATGAAGGTGTTCGGAAAGCCTGTGAAGGCATACAACAGCAATCTTTGATAATGGATATTGGTGGCGGTAGCGTGGAGTTTATCCTCTGCGATGCCCACAAAATACTTTGGGCGCAAAGTTTTCCGATTGGTGTGGCGGTACTCAAAAATAAGTTTCATCAGCATGAGCCGATACTCGCTGCCGAGATTGCGGACATCAAACAGTATTTGTACGAAACCTTAGCGCCGCTTCGTGCGGCCTTGCAACAGCACCCAAGCCATCACTTGATTGGCGCATCTGGCACATTCGATATACTCGAAGCCAATTATGTAAAGCAACGCGAAAAACCTCATTTTTCGATCCTTTCGGTCGCTGATTCTAAGCATTTTTCGGCACGTATATTACCCATGACTTTGGCAGAAAGAATGGCAGATTCAACAATACCAGACACACGCTGCGTACTCATTCCCGTAGCCATGGTTTTGATAGATACCATCATCGAACTTGCTGATATTCAGACCATTGGCATATCAAGCTACGCCATGAAAGAAGGTGTTTTGATGGAGAATAGGGATTGATATTGGTTTCTTAATCCCAAATTCCAAGTACACTTTTATAAATGTTGCTTGCATTTTCCAATCCTGAAGCAGAAATTAGTTTAGCAAGATATTGATTTTTATCAATAACATTTCCATAAGCAAGATCAAATGAATAGTCAGATAATACTATTAATATTTCCATAAAACATGTTTCATTTTTTGCTAATGTTGCAATTTTTTCATGTGATGAGAAATCATTTAGCGTTACCACATTAGTGGACATATCTATGCAAATATGAGCTGCTTCAAAATCTCCTATAAGCATGATTTTATTCGAGTCAACCTCCTCAGAAATTTCAACTTCACTATTCATACAAAATGTAAAAAATGTATTATTTAAAAGATGAATTGAATATTTTTCAATGAGTATCTTGAAATTTATACTTTTATTGGCACCTAAATCGGGATCATTATTTTGTATCTCATCGAAATCATAAGAGAGCAACCCTTTGAGCATATAATTAAAAAGAAAAGTATCTAAAAGCCCTTTCTGTATTATTTTTTTTTGCAATAATGATATTGCGAGCATAAAATCTTTA
Source organism: Saprospirales bacterium (assembly GCA_043764975.1). GTDB lineage: Bacteria > Bacteroidota > Bacteroidia > Chitinophagales > Saprospiraceae > JAYUJV01. The sequence continues at coordinate 991 of JAYUJV010000047.1, read as the reverse complement.
ATTTCCATTGATAATATATTGAGATATAAGTGCTTAGACGAAATTTATTCTAAATAAAAAATCATTAAAAACGTTCATAAATAATTGATTATTAATAGTTTATAACAAAAATTGAAAAATATTATTCTTAGAATTAATTATGATTTGGCACTTAGAAAAAAATAGTTATAAAAATCAGTTTTTTATAAGTAAAATAATACAGCGAATAAATTCGTTGCTACATTTACCCAACACACTCTCGATTCTCGACTTTCGTTCCCTTAATATCACGTTTACCCTAACACACTTTCGATTCTCGACTTTCGTTCCCTTAATATCACGTTTCCCTAACACACTTTCGATTCTCGACTTTCGACTTTCGCTCCCATCAATACCGCAACAAATCAGCAATTGCTTTTTCTACTTTTTCGATGCTCGGAATCATGGCGCGTTCGAGGGTTTCGTTGAGTGGAACGGCAGGCACATTTTCGGCACCAATGGTGCGCACAGGCGCATCGAGCGACTCAAAACAATGTTCTTGCACACGTGCGGCAATGCTCTGCGCAAAGCTATTCTGTACAGGCTCTTCGGTCACGACCAGACAACGACCATGTTTGCGGACAGTGTCAAATATCAAGGTTTCGTCCAAAGGGAAAAGCGTTCGTAAATCTATGATGACGACCTTGTTTTTGTGTTGCGCTGCGGCATTGAGTGCCCAATGTACGCCCATGCCATACGTCACGACCACAAGCGTATTTTCGTTTATAACTTGTTCATTATCAATGTCTAATACAATATTTCCTTTGCCAAAAGGCAAGATATAATCCTCGCTTGGCTCTATGGTTTTGGCTGCATCAGTGCCTGGCACTTTTGACCAATATAGTCCTTTATGCTCCAACATCACAACTGGATTTGGATCATAATAAGCGGCTTTCATCAAGCCTTTTAGGTCAGCGCCATTGCTCGGATAAGCGATTTTTATGCCTCGAATATTCGTCAAAACACTCTCTAC
>JAYUJV010000046.1:0-3947 GCA_043764975.1 Saprospirales bacterium | reverse complement strand
ATACAACGCCGAATCGGTCTTGGCTTTGATGAAATCTGATTTTGCGAAAGCTGAAATTATAAAAGATATGCAAGGGAAGAATAGGATGGTAAAAGGGATTTTGAATTAATTAAAAGAATTAAGGGAATTAAGAAAATTTAAAAAATAAATTATTGCAAGATGATAAAGTAATTTTGAATAATATTCTTCATTAAATCCATAAAAAAAAGTGTATTTATTTGACAATCAAATAAATACACTTTTTATTATTAACCAATTAACCAATTAATTTAGTTCTTCCCACGTTTCATATCCAGTTTAGTTTCTGGTTTGAACTCGTTGAGTTGGGCTTCTAATTCTTTAGCGAAGGCTTCATCTTTGAGGATGTCGCGGGCAGAATTAATCAACTCCATTTTCATACGTAGGTATTGCATAGCATCGTTCGAGTAACCTGCGTTGAGGTCTGGTGCTGACAATGAATCATAGAATTTTAGGTATTGAGCTGTTTCTGTCGCAATCTTTTTCATCATGTCTTTCGCCTTATCATTGGCGCCAGCTTCGAGGTAAGATTGAGTCATGTACATCGAAAACTGATCGTAAGGGAAGTTGTAAGCAGGGAATGCTGCAAAATATTTATCAATCATTTCGATGGCTCTCGCTTTGTCGCCGCTTGCTATCAATGAGCGATTGGCGCGCAAGAACATCAAGGCATGGCTTTGTACACTTGGGCCATAACTACGATCCACGAACATCTTTTTCATATCAAAATTGCCCCATTTGAATTTATTCATCACGTTATCATATACCTTGTCATTGCTCACTCTACCGTTACCGATAATACCAAATTGACCATCACTCTTGGTCTTGATTGGTACAATCTTGAGCGCTAAACCTTCGAGTTGCATATAGTCATCGAGACCAAGCGTTTTGTCTTCACGACAAGTGACCGCGAAGTAAATCGGACGCTCGCCAAAGTTTGAAGCGATGATGTCGAGTACTGCAATGTCGTCTTTTGTAAGCGAAGTACGCTTACCTAACGACAATTGTAATTGGTTCACAACACCAGTATCTTGTGGATTTAACATGCCACTCGATTTCCATTTTTCGACATTGACTGGCAAATACATTTCGGTAGTCGGTATAGAACTCTCGAAAGTAGAGCGGCCATCAACCACTTCATGGTCTTCTCCGATATATTTTAGTACATCGCGCATGTCCATTGGTTTGTTACCACTTGGCGAATATACAGGCAATTGATTACGTTGCGAACCGCGCATTGCATCAGAACTGACCGTCATTTTTATAGCTTCGGATTCGTTCACTTTTCGGCGCATCTGGTCAATATACCAATCCACGGCAATCAAACTAAGGTTTACGACACGTACATCTGTACGGATATGTTCTACCTCTTGTGCATACCAAAGTGGATATGTATCGTTGTCACCATAGGTAAATATGATGGCATTTTGATCTACTGAATTTAAGAAATTTTGAGCATAATCACGTGCGCCAACGTGTCCACGACGGCTATGATCATCAAAATTTTGTGATACCATAACCAACGGTACACTCAATGCCAAGGCTACAGATGCTGGAGCCATAATACTACCCGATAGATATTTTTTCGTCCAGTCATACAAGGCGGTAACGCCAAGTCCAATCCAAACACAAAATGCCATAAACGAACCAACGTGTACGTAGTCACGCTCGCGCGGCTCCATAGGTGTTTGGTTGGTGAAAACGACAATCCCGATACCAGTTATGATGAATAAGCCGAGTATGGCCCACCATTCGTTTCTTCTTTTATTGAGTTGGAAAATGAAACCCATTAAGCCAAATATCAATGGTAAGAAGTAATATTTATTTGTGCCTTCGTGTGCTTTCATCGAATCTGGCTGTTCGCTCATATTGCCCAAACGACCTTCATCGACGCCTTTTATGCCCGAAAGCCAGTTACCTTTTGACTTGTCCCAAGGGAAATAACCCTGTTCGCCATTTTGACGGCCAACGAAATTCCACATAAAATAACGCCAGTACATCCAACCCATTTGGTATTGAGCAAAAAACTTAACGTTATCGTAAGTACCTGGCATTTTATTTTTGTTATCTAACCAAGCACCATATTGTTGGTCACGACCTGGCTGATAATCGCCCATACGAGGGAAAAATACTTTGTCAGCAGATTTAAATACATAATCTATTTTTTTATCAACGACTACATATTTGCCTTTTACTAAGCCATAACGGTCTTCTTCGGTCACATCTACTGGCTTTGCGCTAAAGTTTGGCCCAATCAACAACGGACGATCACCGTATTGCTCACGATTCAAGTATGGCAACAAACGAATGACATCTGTCGGTGCGTTCATATTTACAGGTGTATTGGCGTTGGCACGGATAAGTACCATACCGATAGTCGAGAAACCGATTGCGCTCAACACAAATGAAACGATAATCTTTTGCATCCAAGCATTTTGCTTTTGCTCGGCATAACGCAATCCAAAATATGCGCCAGCTACCAACAACAAAACCAAAGGTACTAAACCGCTACCAACTGGCAAACCAAATGAGTTTACACACATCTTTTCGAGGCCAGACCAAAGTTTCGGAATCCCGTTTATAATCAAGGTTTGCATAGCCGCTATCAAGCCGATACCAACACCAGCTGCAGCCATCAAACCCAAAAATGTATGATTTTTATATTTTTTATAATAATAAAATACTGCTAAAGTCGGCAACGTCAAGAGTGCCAATAAGTGGACACCATTTGATAACGCTACTGCATAAATAACGAATAACAACCAACGATCTGCTTTTGGGCTGTCAGGCAAATGATACCATTTTACAGTCGCCCATATTGTCAATGCTGTACAGAAAGTGGACATCGCATATACCTCGCCTTCTACTGCCGAAAACCAGATAGATGTACAAAACATAGTCGTAAGACCAGCCACAATACCCGAACCGCACGACACAATCATCTGTGAAGTTGTCATGTCGTCTTCGCGATCGACCAATGCCATTTTGCTTAGTATCACGGTTGTCCAGCAAATGAACATACCAGTTGCCGCCGTACAAATACCTGACAACATATTGACAGACAAGGCCGCTGATTCTACACCATGATTAAATAAACTACCAATCATAATCGCAACACGACCAATCAATAAGAACAAGGGCGCTCCTGGAGGGTGAACCACTTGCAATTTGTCTGCACCCAAGATGAACTCTCCGCAGTCCCAAAGACTACCAGTGTCCTCGATAGAAAGATACATGACCACCAATCCGATGGCGAATACTAACCAACCCGAAAGGTTGTTTAAAGATTTGAAATTCATATTTATTCTTTTAAAATACGTTTATGATTCGTTAATGTTTTTAATACCAATATATGACACCCGAAACCAAATTTGGTCGCAGCGTTCAAAAACACGCAAAAGTAATAAAAGTATATGATATTAATAAATTGCATAAGTGTTTTTATAAAATAAGTCCAAAAAAAAGGATTTCGACCAATTTTATCTTGAAAATAATCATTTATTAAAATAAAATAATAACTTTACTTTGTCAATAAAAATTTAGTTGTTTTTTGTCAAGAAATGTAGATTTAAATTAGCAACTTTTAGTTAATAATTAGCAATTTAACTATATTTTCAAATAAGGTTAAATACTTAAGTTATTTTTATCAAAATTTGCTGTCACGATGGCATTCCCTCCTTTTTTTACTCCTTCCCTTTTGGGGAAGGTCGGGATGGGGCTTATGAGGTCTTTTAATATGAGAACATTATTTGTTAGATTTAGTATCGTTTTGCTTGTTACCATAGCAATTATCGCTTATTTTTGGTTGCCAATGCTTTGGTCACTACTCATCGTTTTGCCCTTGATAGCGATGGGTGCGCACGATATGTTACAATCCAAGCAAGCCATAAAACGGAACTATCCGATACTCGGCCGATTTCGGTATATTA
>JAYUJV010000045.1:0-1455 GCA_043764975.1 Saprospirales bacterium | reverse complement strand
TTTTGCTTATGAAACAAGTAATAATCCACGGCTATCAATTCTTTCAAAACTATATCTTCTTTATAATATATTGATACATAGTTATTTATATTGTCATAAACATCAGAAAGCACGTATTTATGAAAGGCTTGTTGCTCGCCAAAGTAAGCACCGAGACCTTGCAAAAAATCAAAAATACTGTAATTTGCTGTCACGTATTTGAGCGTATGTTGCGTTCGATTTTTGTTCCAATATATTTCTAAACCATGTTCGAGCAACTCGACCAAATGCAATTCGGCTCGCGACAAATAACTAGATTCTATGATCTGATAAGGCGGATTTGGGTCGAATACGTAGCCGTGTTGTGCGTGTTTGTAAAGCATTGGCGTACCTTTCAGAAACTTCAAAAAACCAAGCTGCAACTCAGGCGGAAACAGTTTGAATACCGACTCAAAACTGTATTTTATATCCTCAAAATAGTCGAACGGCAAACCTACTATTAGGTCGAGGTGCATTTCTACCTTATGTTGTAATGCCTTTATGATACCTGTCGTTTTGTCAAAATTTTGCTTTCGGCTGACCTCCAAATTCGCTTTCTGATTAACAGTTTGAATCCCAATCTCGAAGCGGAATAAGCCTTTCGGTACATTTTCATCAATATATTTTATAATATCGGCGTGCAATATATCGGCCGTTATTTCGAACTGAAACACGTTTTCGGGACGATGATGTTGCAAGATAAATTTAAAAATATCAATCGTAAAATCTCTTTTTATGTTAAATGTCCGATCTAAAAATTTTATGACTTTGCCGTGGTGCATCATATACAAAAGCGTCGCTTTTATGTGTTCATCGGGTAAATACCGCACCTTATTGTCGAGGCTCGCCAGACAAAATTCGCACTTGTATGGGCAGCCACGCGAGGTCTCGATATACAATACTTTTGTACCCAAACTCTCAGGCGTTTCGTTGCCATAAGGCATAAGTTTTGTATATTTTTTTAGGTCAAAAGTCTCTGATTTTGGAAAATAAATGACATCTTTTTCTACTTTTTGGACAATATTGGTCAAATGCAACACATTCGGGTACGATTCTAAAAAGGCTTTGAATGGGTTTTCGCCTTCGCCAGTCACAATGTAATCTACTTGCTCTAAGGCAATTATGTCTTGCCAATCGTAACTCACTTCGGGGCCACCAAGCATGATTTTGGTAGTAGGATTCAAGGCTTTTATACGCTTCGCAACGTCCAAAGTTTGCGTAATATTCCAGATATAACAGCTAAACGCCAACACATCGTATTCGCTACATTGTGCCGCCACTTCGTCTTTGTCTTGGTTTATCGTGAACTCTTTCCACGACAAACCCTCGTAATCTTTGTTGAGGTCATACAACAAACGAATCGCCAGATTGGTGTGTATATATTTCGCGTTCAGCGTCGTTAATAATATTTTCATGATTTATTTTTTATCGCTTTGC
>JAYUJV010000044.1:0-11411 GCA_043764975.1 Saprospirales bacterium | reverse complement strand
TCGTGAAGGCATAAAAAAGGCATAAAAAAAGGATAGACAACCCTAACCGTTGCCTATCCAAAAAAAACACCAAAAACAAAATGAAAATGAAAATCTTTGTAACAGCTTCTTATTAGGGTAACTTTCAAAAACCCAATAATCGCTATTATCTATCTTTTTAGACAAGTGTAACATTTAGATGGTTGCACCTGTATTTTATTTATTTGTGATTGTTACTTATATAAACACTTGTATTTTTATTTCATTTCAAAAAGAATGATTTTTTTTCAATCTTTTTTTATTTTTATGAAAATAAATGAACGTCAGGTATTTAAAATAGTAGCAGCAAAACCTTTGTACCAATTGTATGTAACTATATACGTGTTGAAGTAATAAATAGTTTTCTTGAAAATAAAAATAATTAAAAATTATTTTTTTATCCTGTCACGTAACTGCTTTTTTATGTCCGTTTATAATTATGATACAAATATATAGTACTTTAACAAATAAGTCAAATTTTTATTATTTATTTATTAAAAAAAATAAAATAAATGATTGTTTTTTGACAAATGTCATATCAATAATGTAAAATTTGCATTAAACATCAAATATTTTATCTAAAAATACATTTTAGCTTACTTTTCTTCTTCTAATAAACCTTCTTCTTCGGCTTCTTCTAAGGCTCCGTGCAACTGTATTGGTTGTGTTTTTTTGCGCAGTCTGATGTTTATTAACTCTACGCCGAGCGAGAAAAATATCGCAAAATAAAGATAACCTTTCGGAATTACTTCATCTTGCTCTGGACTACCTATGAGGTGCATTTGGTGCAAACTTTCGGCAATCAACATGAAACCTATCAAGATTAAGAATGACAATCCGAGAACTTGCATCGTTGGATGATCATTGATGAAGCGACCGACTGGGCCCGAAAACGCCATCATTACAATCATAGAAAGTATGACGGAAAGCATCATGACACCGACATCGCTCGTGAGGCCAATGGCGGTCACGATAGAATCGACAGAAAAAACGAGGTTGATGAGGCATATCTGAACCACCACTCGAAACAACTGGTCTGCACCGCTTTTCTTTTTGTCGTAGTTTTCGGCATTTTCGCCTTCCATCTTGTGGTGCATCTCGGTCACACTTTTATAGATGAGGAACAAACCGCCGCCGAGCAAAATCAAACTTTGACCCGTTATGCCTACGTCTTTGCCCAAAAAGTGAAAATGATAAAACGGCTCGCGCATCGCTAACACATACGATAGGCCGAACAACAGCACGATACGAAAAACCATAGCCAATAGCAAACCGATATTGCGCGCTTTAGGTTGATCTTTGGCATCGAGGCGATTGGCGACGATTGATATAAAAATAATATTGTCGATACCCAGGATAATTTCCATGAATGTAAGCATCAAAAGCGACGTCCACATATTGGGATCTGAAAAATTTGGAAAAGTCATACTCAAAAATTTAGTTTTAAAGTGTGTTTATGTAGAATAAAAAATTATTTCAAATTACCTTTGCGTTTTAAAAAGTATTGAAAGGGCTTTGGCATTAGCCTGTAATTTAGTTAGGTTGTAGTGTATTCCATTTTTTGTTACAAATAAGCAATATGCAATTGGCAAAAACTACTTTCGGTAAAAATTGCTTATTGCCTGTTGCCAATTCTTACCGAACATTTGCAATATACTAAAATGTGGATTACCAACTGCTCATACCTAAGTATTTACATATTACTTCAATTTGATTTTGCAAATGTAGTTATTTTTCAAAATATTTACAACTCAAAAAATAGAACAATTGACGCCTCAAGGCAATTTCGGCATTAATACTTGGTTTTTAACGACTAATTTAAACATTTATACTTATGAAATATCATCGCCTCAATGCAGATGAGTTGGCTGTGTTAGAGCCCGAATTTATAAAATTTTTGATCGTGAACGGTATCGACGGTGCGGACTGGACGCGGATAAAAGCAAATGATACGGCACACGCCGACGAATTGCTCGATGTATTTAGCGATATGATTTTAGAAGGCACTTTAAAAAATATTTCCTTCTTAGATGTTGTGTTGCACAAAGTCATTTATGCTTTTCAATGTGAAGAAACCAACATCACGCTCCATGCGTTGGAGCTGGTTGGCGATGGCGATTTTACGTTCCGCAACAATTTTTCGGTTACAACATTGAGCGAGCTTTTAGACGCACAACTGATTGAGGTTAAGGCATTTACGCAACAAAAACCGTATCAACCAGATCGAAATACAGAGCTATATAAGATGATTCAAAATGGTATGTCTATCTCAAACGGCGAATGGTTTATGGCCATTGAAAAGATATTGAAGTAGAACTGTAGCGACGAATTTATTCGTTGTGTTGTTTGCATTAAAAAACAAAACAACGCTGTGTTACTTCGCGAAATAAGATACAATCGACAAAATCGCTTTTCTCTCGCTTTTCAAAGCATCTAAATTTGCTTTCGAGATACTGCAACGTTGTACAAAATCTTTAGCAAACAAAAACCAATACCACGCCGCCACGCCAGCGGCTAACATCGCAACGACATACAGCCAACCGTTGATATGAATACCAAAAACGCTACGCAAAAACCAGTTTTGTAACGGATAAATAATTGGCAAAAACAACAATCCCGACATGAAATACATAGACATATAATAGCCAATATAAAAGTCTTTTAGCTGTTTGTGTAGCAACATAATGATGCCCAATATCACAACATGATTGAGCAAACCGATGATAAAAATCGGGAACATAAAGACTAAATAAATGGTCTTGAATATAGAAATGCCTTTTCCAGCCACAATATTATCACTGATACCAAATCCATTTATTTTATCAAAATAATTTTTTATTTTATTTATAAATAATTGATAATCAACATTTTGAATATTTTTAAATTCATTTAATTTTATTAATAAAACCTTTAAACGATCTACGTTTTCGTTTGGCGACACTTGGTTTTCGTTTTGCAGTATCGTTTCGAGTTGTCTTAAAATTGGCTCTTGCGTAGCATCTTCCACGTGTATGATGACCGATTTCAAGCCTTGTTCCATCGCTTCGGTTAGCGCATTCACGCCTTCAATCGGATTGGCTTCGTAGATGGCGCGAAAGTCCGAAACCCGTATCAATTCGGCGGCATTGATGGCGACATTACTCCGAAATTTATGCGGCGCATCGTAGTCCAAACCGACTGGCAAAATGGTTGTACCAAGTTGAAAATCGGATTGCGCTTCCGCAAAAAGAGCAATGCGCGCCGCACCAGTTTTTACCTCGCGCAACTTACGCTCCATAAAACTACTGCCTTCTACCGCCACAAAAAGATTCCCTTTACTTTTTATGTGATTGATGGCTTGCTGAAACGCCGCTTCGTTGTTGATAGGGCGACCATCAGTATCCTGCGGACGTTCGATTTTGATACAATAAAAGGTGGTAAAAAACCAATTACCAAACGCGGATTTAAACAAACTCGCATTTGCCAAAAAATGGCAATGCCCTCGCACACCCAAGCCAGCCACATGAAGCGGATCCATGAGCGTACTCGGATGATTCGAGATGACGATGCACGGCCCCGAAAGTTTCATGCGCGCTTGCTGCCGAATCTCGATTCGGGCATACATAATCGGAAATGTGACTCGTACAAGGTTTTGACAAAACCAGTAAAATAAATTTAAAAACATAAGCGATGCGCGATGCGGATATTATTTTTTTGAAAATGTAAACATATAACAATTTCAAAAAAAAATCGAATTTCTCGTTGTGAGAAATTCGATTTTTTGAAAAAAGGCTGTTTTAATTTTTTTGTAACTATATAAGGTATTTATTCGTCTTTAAGCATTTCTCAAAAAGTATTAAGTATTTGAGTATCAAGTATCAAATTCGATATAATAAACTAATAGTCAGCATCTTAGGTATTGTTGAAACTGCAATATCTAATACTTTTATACTGAATACTATAGAATATTTCATTAGAAATCAGACATTTTGGATTTGCTCCAAATTTTTTTTAAAGACCTAATATTAATCAAAGAAACCACTTAAATTTGTTTTTTTACGGCTTTTGCCTGAGCGCGCATTGAATCCGAGCGAAATACCAAATTGAGAGCCTTCTTTTCGGTTCGGTTTCACGTAAGCATTGATTGGAATATTCAAGCGACCTGATCGAAAGGTTTTGCCGACAGCGATAATAAATCCAGTCGTAAATTTAAAAGTTCCACGGCTATCCGTTCTTTTCTCAATTGTAAATGGATTTTTAACTGTCGTACTTGTATATTCTTCGGCAAGTTTCCATTGAGGCTTATCTTTAATGCTAGTATCATAATAACCCAACGCCTCACGTGTACCGAAAAATGAAGGGCCAAAAGCTAACTCAAAACCGTATTTATTTTGACGAAGGCCATTCAAGATGGTCAAACTTGGGATGACTTTGCCTTGGTCGATACCCGAAATCATAGGTAAAAACTCTGCTAATGCCTGAAAATCGCCTTGTCCGAGGTATTGTACTTCCATTTGATAGCCAAATTGAAACATCGTAGGTGAAAGATCGAAACCGCCAGTCGCTTCACTTTCTTTTAATCTGGAAGCTGATTTTCCAGTAAATAAAGCCATACCCATACGTGGGCCACTGAGGTTTACGCGGTCTTCGTTTGGTAGGTTTACGTTTGTTTCAAACGAATTTACTTTCGTCAATTGATTATAAACAGCCTCATCGTAAGTGACTTTAAACATTTTTTTGAGCGTCAGTGCCAACATACTTTGAGCCTGTTCGGGTACGTTCAGAAAGTCCAAGACTTCTGTTTTTTCGACCGAAACCGTTGCCACGTCCACCATTCGTAACGTAACGACTACGCGTTCGCCGAGTAGTTCAACGCTGCCAGAAATCATTTTATCGGCTTTTATTTTTTTGGCGATCTCAACCAAACAAAGTTTGCCATAACACTGGTTTGCTGAAAGGCTGTCTTTGTCCAAAAGAAAATCGATGTCGTAACGGTCGATGACGTCGAACATATTGAGGCGATCGAGTTCCAAACGAGCGATTTTACCAGCTTGACTTGGTGTAATGCCTAAACCGTGTGTGTCTAAATTTAGGACGGCAATTTTTTGGCGAGTAGCGGTTTGCTGTGCGAACATTGTGTTTGCAATCATGCTTACAATGAACAATAACATTAATTTTTTCATAACTTTGCTTATTTTAAAAGTGAATAAAAAACCTTGGCATCAAGCCAACGTTTTTAAATTTGTTTGATTAATTTTTTACAAAGTTGCGGGGTTCAAAAGCTTGATTTTTAGTTAATTTCAATAAAAACATATTTTTTTTTATTTAATATCAATAAAAAATGTTTTAAAAATCGTTTTTATATTATATTTTCGTTTTAAATATGAATTTTCAATAAAATATTTGTGTTGAATATTGCTTTTTTTAATGAAAAAATAATCATTTTTAAAATGAAAAATCTATAAATATGGTTTACAAATGGTAAGACATAAAAAAAGTGTTTAAGAAATCAAAGACTTCTTAAACACTTTTTAGCTTTTGTAACGTCGTCGAGGTTCAAAACCTCGACGACGTTGAGCGTGATTGATTTTCGACTCTAGATTTAAAAACTCTCGATTTTTCGACTCAGTTTTTCGATTTTCGATTTTCGACTCTCGTTTAAAAACTCTCGACATTAAACCTTCAAGAACCATTTGTTTCGATACATTATATATAGTACAACCCAACAAGTGAGCATCCACCAGATGGCGAAGCAAAGCGAGCCGTTCATGTTGCCAGCCCAAGAGGCGAACCAGTGTTTGTATATCCAAGCGTAACTACCCGAATACGTGCCGTCGGGTTCCATGAAGCGGAAGCGAGAACTCAGCACGATTGGCACTTCGGACACGATGTACGCCATGATGGCATTTGCACCAAAAACTTGAAAGAAAAACGTCCATCGCGTGTAGCCTTTGTGGTCGATAATATACGTCAAGATGCCCAATGCCAGTAAATCCACGCCCGCCATATACATGACATAAGAACTTGTCCATAGTTTTTTATTGATTGGAAATACCTTGTCCCATAGCAAACTGATGCCTAAACAGACAAGACCGGCTAAGATCAAATGTTTGATTAATTCGGACTTGTCGGTACTTTTTTGGATATAAGTGCCTGTTATGTAGCCTAATATGGTCGTTACGATAGATGGCAAAGTACTCAAAATGCCTTCTGGCTCGAACGGATAACCTTCGCCTTTATATATATGGTCATTGCCCAATACGGCCATATCGAGCTTGAAGCCAGCGTTGCTCGTCATTTGGGTTTGCCACCAAGCCTCGATTGCTTTTTCGTCTAAACCCAAAAACTGGTTGGGCGCAGGGTTCATACCATAAGGATTACCTGCATCGCCAAAAAAGTACATAATACCCCAATAAGCGAGTAACATTGCGGCCGCGATGTAAGGTAAATCTTTTTGTTTTGCCGTAAGGCAAATAAGCGAACCCAATACCGAACATATCGCCAAGCGCGGTAATACGCCTAAAATTCTGACTGGATTTTTTCGACCCAAGTGCATAACCCATTCTTTATCGTAGTAATAAAATGGGAAAAATTGCATAAAAACGATATAAATCAAGTAAATAAGTATTCCTCGTTTTAATATTTTTATTAATAAATCGGTAGAAAGCGTATAGTTAAAAGGCTTGAAAGAAAACCGCATGGATAGTCCGATGGCGAACAAAAAGGAAGGGAAAACCCAATCCGTGGGCGTACAACCATGCCATTTTGAGTGATCGAGCGGCGGATAAACATAGCTCCAACTACCTGGCGTATTGACCATAATCATCAGGGCAATGGTGAGTCCTCGAAAAATATCTAAGGACAAAAAACGTGTTTGAATTGACATAATAAGTTTGTTTTTTCGTATGATTTGAATAGTTTTAGCAAATATAGTTTATCAAAAGTGACTTACAAAAGAAATTGTGCGTTAGAAATCGTATTTTTGTAAAATAATTGAAAAAGTAAATACTTAGGCATAATTGAGTAAGTTGAATTTTCAGGATTTTTGCTAATTACTCGTTTAAAATAGGCAATAAACAATAAGCAAAATTTAGATTTCAGCATGACCATAATGCTTGGTTTTAAATTGCATATTGTCCATTGTATATTGTAACAGAAATTAAAATCAAAGAAAGGAGAATTATTTTAATCCTTGAAAATGGCTAAGTAGTTACTAAAAAAAGATACACGTGAATTATTTAACACTTGAAAATGTCACCAAAATTTATGGTGAAAAGACCTTATTTGAAGGTTTAGATTTACATATTGCAAAGAGCGATAAAATTGCTTTGGTTGCCAAAAACGGTACGGGCAAATCCACGTTGCTACGGGTTGTGAGTGGCTTGGATTCTTCTGATGGGCCACATGGTAAAGTTTGGGTCAATAAAGATATACGCGTTGGTTTCTTGGATCAAGAACCCGATTTTGATCTCAATCACACCGTCTTAGATGCGATTTTTGATAGCGAAAATCCGCTAATGAAAGCGGTTCGCCACTACGAAGAATGTCTTGTATTCGAGAGTCTTGCCGACCAAATGCCTGATGCCTTGATGCAAATGGAGGAACTAAAAGCATGGGATTACGAAGCGCGCATCAAGGAAATATTGTCAAAATTGAAGATAACGTACCTCGAAAAGCGCATTAGCCAGCTTTCGGGCGGGCAGCGCAAGCGGATTGCGCTAGCGAAACTCATCATCGAAGAACCAGAGTTTATTGTCCTCGATGAGCCGACGAATCACTTGGATTTGGACATGATTGAGTGGCTCGAAAAATACCTCCAGACGCCAAGTCTTACGGTGTTTATGGTCACGCACGATCGTTATTTTTTGGAGCGCGTCTGTAACAATATCGTTGAACTCGATGGCGGAAAATTGCATAAATACAAGGGTAATTATTCCGAATTTTTGGAGAAAAAAGCAATACGTGAAGAAATAGAAAGCAATACGCTCGATAAAAGTAAAAAACTATTGAGCCGCGAGCTGGAATGGATTCGCAGACAACCGCAAGCGCGTGGCACAAAGGCCAAATCTCGTGTAGATGCTTTTTATCAATTGAAAGATGATACGCACCGCGATAAAGACCGCACTTCGCTCAGTATGGAAATAAAAGGCCGTCATTTGGGTAGCAAAATTGTAGAATTGCACAACATATCGAAGGCTTATGAGGGTCAAACGCTCATCAATAAGTTTGATTATAAATTTAAGAGAAAAGAACGTGTCGGGATAGTTGGGCCAAATGGCGCAGGTAAATCCACGTTATTGCGCCTCATTACGGAAGAAATTATGCCAGATGCTGGCAAAGTCGTGGTGGGCGAAACCATTGAGTTTGGCTACTACGACCAAAGCGGCATGCAACTCAAAACCGATAAGCGCGTCTTAGAGGTCATCACCGATATTGCAGAATTTATTCCGCTTGAAAAAGGTCAAAAAATAACGGCTTCGGCTATGCTCGAACGCTTTTTGTTTAGCAAATCGCAGCAACAAGTATATGTGTCGCAACTCAGTGGTGGCGAGCGTCGCCGCTTGTATTTGCTCACGGTATTGATGAAAAACCCTAACTTTTTGATCCTCGATGAGCCGACAAACGACCTTGATGTATTGACGCTACAAGTCCTCGAAGATTTCTTGATGGATTTTCCTGGTTGCTTGGTGGTGGTCACGCACGATCGCTATTTTATGGACAAAATGGTGGATCACTTGTTTATATTCGAGGGCGACGGTAACATAAAAGATTACAATGGTCAATACTCGGATTATAGAGCCGATAAGCTCGAAGAAGAAGCCGAAGAGCGCAAGGCTAAAGCTGAAAAAGACAAAAAACAAAGCACTACAACTGTCGTGGCCGACAATCCGAATAAAAAACTACTGAGTAGTACCGAACGCCGCGAATTTAGTCAGCTCGAACGCGATATTGAAAACTTAGAAAAGAAAAAAACGACGATTACCGAAAAATTCAATGATCCAAAACTTGGTGCAGACGAGATGATGAAACTCAGTACCGAACTCGGCAACATCCAAAACAGCATCGAAACCAAAGAAATGCGTTGGATGGAGTTGGCGGATATGCAGTAGGTGGGTTTATTTTTTATTTATAAAACATTGATAGTCAATTATTTAGTTCTTAAATAATTGACTATTTTTATTAAAAGCTAATTAAACGCGATTTCAAATTTCTGTATTTGGTGAATTGTTTTTTTGTCATATTTGATTTCTGTTTCGATTTCAAAAACACCTGTGTCTAAAATTGCTTTACCTAACATTTCTATTACTGGTACAGAAACGCTGTTGCCAACTAATTTCATCCATCTTGCTCTATTTTCTGGTAAAACATAATCTTTCGGAAAACCTTGTATTAAACAGGCTTCTTCTTTTGTAATTCTTCGGTAGTTTTCTTTTTTATAAATTTTTTCTACGAATTGCTTTTTATAGTCTGCTTCGTTTTTAGCGTTAATTACTTTTGTTGTTACAAAGTCGTTGGTGTCGCTTGCAACGAGTGTCGGAAAAATATTTGAAGTTGGTAAAAAAACTCTGTTTACTCCGTAAAGTCCTGTACTTATTTTAGTATTTTTAAAATCGTATCGCTCTTCATTACTTGTCAAAATACCTTTTTCAATTAGTGGAATAATTGTTTTTGAAATAGAAATTTTTTTAACTTTCAAATCCCTATTCATTTTCAATTTATCCATTATTAAAAAATCATTTTCACAAAGACTTAGTAACAGGTTTTCATCTTCTGTTAAATCTGTGATTTTTGATTTGTCAATTGTGAAAGAATAATATTCTTTCTTTAAAATTTTCAGTTCTACTAAATCCTCTATTTCGGTTTCGGAAATTGTTTTGTCTAAATCTTGAAAATGTTTTAAAGACAAAGGATTTCCGTCTAAATCGCCATAAGCACTTTTACGCCTGTTTTTTAGCAATAAATAACAGATTTTTTTCTGTTTTTCTGTGGTTTCTAAAATATCCCAAGAGTGAATTGTCGAATGTCCATTCCGCAAATCATTGAAAAGAAAATAATCATTTAGGCCATTACTTGTTGATAAACTCATACTTTTTTGAGTAATGATTTTGCCAAATAAATCTCTGGGCATTTCTTTTTCTGTTTCAATTATTTTTTCATTGAAGTCCGATAAAATATCCGCTAATTTTATTTTTTTGTCTAGTGGTTTTGGAATTTTGAATTTTTTAGCAAATTCTGGATTCAAAAAACCAACAATATAAATTCTAATTCTATTTTGTGGAACACCATAATCAAATGAATTTAGAACATAAAAATTAGCAGTATAACCAGCTGCTGCAATGCGTTCTAAAATGTGGGAAAGAGCCTTTTTATTTCTTGGATCAACCAAACCTTTTACGTTTTCAAAAATAAACGCGTCAGGTTTTGATTGGTTCAATAAAAAAATTGTGTCGTTCCAAAGTTGTCCTCTATCATCGTCAAAACCAAGATTTCTACCTGCAATTGACCAACTTTGACAAGGTACACCTGCAGTCAAAATATTGTGCTTGGGTAATTCTTTGATTTTAGTAATGTCGCCTAAATTCTTTTCAATGGGTTCATCAGAGTTTGCACAATAAGCATTTACGGCATCTGAGCTGATTTCGCTAAAATGCAAGCATTCGCCACCGTTGTTTTCAAGTGCCATTCTGAAACCACCGATACCCGAAAACAAATCAATAAATGTAAATTTTGCTTTTCCCATTTCCCCTATTTTAATGTTGATTCATCAAAATTTTGTGGAGGTTCAATTCCCAAAAATTCTTTATAAATCCGTTCTTTATATTCTTTTCCAAGTTTATTCACTTCGGTCACGAAAGTTTTATAAGTACCTTCGCCACCAATCAAATCCCAAAATTCATTACCGATTAAAACTGATTCGTCTTCGTGCATATTGAACCAACGCATCGGAAAAATCCATTTATAATCTTGCTTTTTACCATAAGGATTGTATGCAAGTGCATAATATGCGTAATCAACTTGTTTGGGATTCATCGCCAATAATTTAAGCATTTTTTCTTTGCTAACTTTAGTCTGGTCGCTATTGGGCAAAGGTGCTTTTATTTCAAAAGCATACTTTGTTTTGGTTTCTTCGTTGTGAATGAAAATATCACAAGTTACACTTACAGGAATTGGTTTACCTCCACCTTTTTGAATATAGTCAAGTTCTGTTGCCCAATTTGGCATAACTTTTTGTTCGCCTTTGGGATTATGCTCAAGTTTATTTAAAACTTCTTGAATTCTCCTTAAACTTTCGCTCCCAACCGTTCCATTTACACTATGAAGTTGTTTAAAGTTGTTTTAGATATAAAATATTGAATAATTCTAATTATTCAAACAAAAAGAATGGATATAGCTTTATTTTAAGAATATATTTA
>JAYUJV010000043.1:0-1457 GCA_043764975.1 Saprospirales bacterium | reverse complement strand
CGTGCATTCGAGAATGCTTCGAAGCCAAAAAAGCCATGTGATTTTCCGACACCGCTATTGTTTGCGCCGCCAAACGGCAAGTGATTGTTAAAAAAGTGCATCGCGCTATGGTTCACGCAAGTGCCGCCAGCACGCGTATTGTCTATGATATAATTGATGTTTTTATTGCTCTTACTATATATATACAACGACAACGGAATCTCGCCTTTATTGATATAATTCACAACCTCATCTAGGTTTTTGTATGTTTTGATTGGCAAAATAGGTCCAAAAATCTCTTGCGTCATCAACATAGCATCGTCGCTTACGTCGCTAATCAAAGTTGGTTCTATGTAGTTACTTTCGCTTTTCATACTGCCGCCATGTAGTACTTTTGCACCGTTTTTCACAGCATCATCTACATAACTTTTGAGTCGGCCGAAGTGACGATTGTTCACGATTCGGTTGTAAGAGTTGCCCGATTCGGGATTGGAAGTATAAAAAGACTCAATGTTTTGCTTCACGAGCGATACGAATTCGTCTTTTCTACTTTCGTGAACGAAAATATAGTCTGGCGCAATACAAATCTGACCGTTGTTCATAAATTTTGCCCAAGCCACGCGTTTAGCAGTCGATTTCATACTCGCCGTTTCGTCAATGATGGTCGGACTTTTACCGCCAAGTTCGAGCGTAACGGAAGTCAAGTTTTTAGCAGCAGCAGCCATCACGACTTTACCAATCGATGGCGCACCAGTAAAAAAGATATGATTGAAAGGTAATTCCAACAATTCTTTGGCAACCTCTGCATCGCCTTCAAACACCGCAATTTCGTTTTCGTTGAACAATTCTGCGAGCATTTTGCCCATCAAAGCTGACGTGTGTGGCGTCATTTCTGATGGCTTTATCATCACACAATTGCCAGCTGCGATAGCCGAAACGAGTGGGCCAAGCGTCAGGTTGAAAGGGAAATTCCAAGGAGAAATGATCAAAACTACACCTTTTGACTCGTATTTGATGCGCGAGGACGAACCCATGAGCGCCAATGGCGTCGTGACGGATTGCGGTTGCATCCATGAGCGCAAGTGACTTAGCGCATGATTTATCTCGTTCGTAACTGGATAAATTTCGGTTAAATCTACTTCGGAAGGGTGTTTTTGAAAATCTAAAAACATCGCCTCGCGAATAGCTTCTTTATTGGCCATTACAGCTTTATGTAATTGTTGCAATTTCTTTTTGCGCTCGGCAAAAGTCGTTTTGCCAACTGCAATATAATTTTTTTGTTGTTCAACAAAAATACGCTGCACGTTTTTTTCGGTAGAAACAGAAGTCGTCATTGGATATGATTTTGAAATATGAATTTTAATATTTGTAAATACTTTTATTTTGTACTCGTGTTTCAATAATAAATTTACATTGTTATATTGTAATAAAATTGAATAGAATATTTTTTAAAACAGTTTCGTGGCAATACTTATTTT
>JAYUJV010000042.1:0-11429 GCA_043764975.1 Saprospirales bacterium | reverse complement strand
CCGTAAATTCAGCATTGTCAGATGCCACAGTTTCTGTGAGTGATGTATGATGGAACTCTTGCTTTGCAGCTTCTACAAGTTTTGAATCGTTTGTAAGGTCTTCGATACCTACCCACACTTCTTTATTTTGGAAATCCATTGACAATTTATATTTGAAACTATTTCTTAAATTTTATTTATTAAAAATCACTTTATTAATACAATGATTAATAGTGACACTTTTGACACTCAAGCCCGCCGATGTCTTCTACAGTTACTTTATCTCTTGTACCTGCTTTTAGCTCATCATGGTAGCGCTTATAGTTGTCATAGAATTTATTTTCAGTAAAATTAACTTTCGTTTCGCGGTGACAATTGATACACCAGCCCATTGACAATGGAGAATGTTGTGCCAATACTTCCATACCTTGCACGTTACCGTGACACTTCTGACACTCGATTTTACCAACCGACACGTGTTGTGCGTGGTTAAAGTAAGCGTGATCCGGCAAGTTGTGGATACGTGGCCATTCGATTGGGCCTTGTATTTTTGTCTTTGTATCGTTTGTCAAAGAGGTTTTGATACCGTTCCATTGTTCTTCAATCACTGACTTTCCGTTTTCGTCCATGTTTTTGATACCGCGATCTGCTAAGTATGTATCGCCAATCCATTTTGTGAAAACAGTCTTGATTTGATCTTCAGAATAATTGTCGTAATTATCCATGTATTTGCCTGTACTTGGATCGAAACCGATAGAAGCGTAGATTTTTGTAAGTTCGGCTGTTCCGTACTGAGAACCTTTCTTAATGGCTGAGTGACAGTTCATACAAGTATTTGTACCAGGTACAGATGAGTGTTTTGAACGACGTGCGCTATCGTGACAATATTGACAATCAATCTTGTTGATACCAGCGTGTGTCTTGTGCGAAAACTTGATTGGCTGCGTTGGCGCATAACCTTGTTGGCGCCCCATTGATACGGCATTGTTTACGGTTGTGTAACCACCCAATACTACCAATGCGAATGTTACAAAACCAACTGTAGTTTTGCTCGTGAATATATCGGTCAAGCTTTTGCGCTCGGCAGGTACACCTGCTTTTACGGCACTTGCATAATTCAAGTTAGATATGATACGTGACAACACAACTGCCAATGCACCCAATATACCCAACAAAACAATCCACATCAAAGGCGAACTTGTTTCTTTTTCAGCACCTGCACCACTTGGGTCAACAACTCCACCTTTCTGACTTCCAGGAACTGGCAATCCACCACCATTAGCCATAACATCAATATAAGCTAATATAGATTCAATTTCCGCATCCTTTAAGTTCGGGAAATTGGTCATAATGGTTGGCTTGTATTCATTCCAGATAGCAACTGCACGTGGATCACCACTTGCAATGGTTGCTTGTGAGTTACGAATCCACTTATATATACGCGCTTTGTCACCGCCCCAATTTGCTAAGGCATTTGCCAAAGGTGGGCCAGTCAATTTGTCTTTCATGTTCTTTGCGTGACATGAAGCACAATTGCCTACAAAAAGCGCTTTACCTGCTTCTACATTGCTCGCAGCAGAAAGTGAAGTGGCAAAAACCATGGCGAGTACAAAACCCGCTAATCGTGTGACTACTTTTGAAATATTCATTCCGAAGTCTCCGTTTTAAATGTTTTATTGATATAAATAAACTGTCAGTAAGACGTCATTTCTTAATTAGGCCACAAAGATATAATACGAAGCATATATAAGAAAGTATAAAACACTAAAAATATCTATTTAGAAAAAGTCTAAATAGAAAAATAGCTTTATTTCTATGCCTTTTCAAAGTAGCAAAAATATTTAATTTCAACAATCATGTGTTTTTATATTTATTTATTATAAAAAATCATTTTTTACAAAATAAAATTTTATTTACAATTTTGTGTCAATTTCATGGTTTTGTCAATAATTTATAAAAAATTAAATATATTTTGATTCAATCTACTCTTTAATTATAAAAATGTTAATAACTTAATAAAAAATACTTAATTTTTGGGTTTCATTATGACTTTTGAGTTACAAAAACAAAAAATGCCCAACTTCCTAAGAACGTTGGGCAAACACACACAAAACTAATTTTTTGTATTTATGATACAAGGAAATTTAATAGAAATCTAAGCGGCTAATCTGTCAGGCACACTGATGTAGAAACGCGTACCTTCATCGATACGTGAATCGAACCAAATTTTGCCTTCGTATTTTTCGACTATTTTTTTACAAATGGTCAAGCCAATACCTGTTCCGTCGTATTGCGCTACCCTACTTAGGCGATGAAAAAGTTTAAATACTTTTTGACTATACTCTTGTTGGATACCGATGCCGTTGTCTTCTACGGTTAGTAACATGGTATCGTTTTCTTTTTTTAAAACGATTTTGATGACTGGCTTTTTTTCTTTTACAAATTTCAGAGAGTTGCCTATCAAATTTTGAAGAATTTGAGAAAGGTGTAAACGGCTCATGGGCATTTCCATGATTTCGTCCGAACACAATATGGTTGCTTCTTTTTCTTGAATCGTCAATCGCAAGTTTTCTTTTACTTCCGAAAGCACTTCATTAAAATCGACGGTTTCGAGTGTTTGCGACTCATTTTCATCAACGATAAGCGTTGAGTATTTTAGCAAACCTTCGAGTAGATCATTCATGCGTTTTACGCCGCCAGTTACGTAGCTCATGTACTCGTTGGCTTCGGTCGGCAAAATCGATTTGTAGCGAAACTGAATCAGGCTCACGAACGAGCCGATGTTGCGCAATGGTTCTTTGAGGTCGTGCGCCGAAGCGTAGGCGAACTGACGCAAGGCTTCGTTGGAGTCTTCGAGTTGTCGGTTTTGGTGTTCTATTTCGTCATTTTTTAGTTGCAATGCAATGTTATTCAGCCCTCGTTGGCGAGAAATGAAACCCAATGCAATCACGAAACACAACAACAACGCTGCGAGCGAACCAAACCAAATTTTATTTTCGCGCAAGCGCAAGCCTTGTATTTCTTTTTCACTTTTTTCGGCTTCATACTTAAATTGCATCTCGGCCATGTGCTTGGTTTTGTCCACATTAAACATGGTATCAGACAAGGCGTGCGCAACTTTGAGCGACTGGTACGCCAACGCTGGTCTATTTGTTTGCTGATACAAATCAGACAAAGCCAATTCGCTTTTTTGAGATAAATCGGTATGTCGAAATTTATTGGCAATGGCCAGGCTTTTGTTCAGATACGATTCTGCATCTTTATAAAGGTTGGATTTAGCGCAAATTGCAGCAAAATCCAAGTAATATTGCGACAAATCGTAATCACTGACATTCGTCGTGAATGGTTCGCCTTGGCGAAACAACGCAATTGCTTTTTTGAGCTGACCGTTTTGAGCCTCAATATTGGCGATATAACTTAGCGTCTTTACGATATTGTTTTCATCTTTCAATTTCTTGAAAATCAACAACGATTGGTTGTGCTTTGCCAATGCTTCTTCGAGGTAATTTTGGGTTTTTAGGATTCGCCCATATACATTGAGTACGTTCGCAATACGGTTGTCGTCACTTGCCTCATTGGCCAATTGAAATGCTTTTTGGATATTAAAAAGCGCCAAATCACAATTTTTTGATTTCAGATATACGTTCGCAATATTCTGGTAAGTCGTTGCTTGTCCGAGTATATTATTACTCGCTTCAGCTATTTTTAGGGATTTGAAATAATAACCAATCGCGATGTCAAAATCGCCGATAAGACTGTATAACACACCAAAACCATGATACGAATCTTCGATCATTTCTTGGTCATTTACCTTTTGGGCAAGCGCAAGTGTTTTTTCATGAGATTGGCGACAAGCGGTATAGTTGCCGAGTTTTCGGTGCAGAATCGAAATGTCGTTGAGTGTGTTCAACTGATCCGATACTGGCAAAGACTCGGCAACTAACATCACTTTTTCATTGAGGCGTAAGGCTTCGGCATATTGTTTTTCGTCTTCATGTATAATAGCGGCGGCGCGCAAGGCTTGAAAAATTGCCTTGGTGTCGTGCTGTTTCGAGGCCAATTCGTAGGCTTTGTTGCACAAATCTAACGCGCGCTCAGGGTGCTGCGCTGCGCAAGTTTCGGCGGCTTCGAGCATAGAAGCTACCGAAGTTACTGCTATATCGTCTTTCTGCGCAAAAATGTCACAAGTACAGAGCAGAAAGACGATTAGTAAATAAAAAAATGGGCGTTTGTGCATGATATTTAAGGCTACTATTTTGAGATAAAAAAACAAAATAATTTAATTTATCCAATGCCTTCCATACTACGGATTTCTAATACTCGGATAACGCCAGTCAAAGATTGTGTGTAAATACACTGATACATAACGCCTTTTTTGGAAAAAGTCTTGGTTCTGCGGATTTTGTCGTCGCAAGTTCCGCCTTTGATTTCGATAGATTGGTTGATGTTCAACGCGATAACGGAACTGCTCAATTCGATGATTGATAATTTTTTCATGGTATGTAAGTTTTGGTATGAAAATAATGTTTTACCTTGTTACATACAAAGATGATTTAAACACGATTTTGTTTTACTACCACAATTACACTTTTTGTGACTTGCTTAAAATATTAAATTACGAATTAATATATATATATTTTGTTTATTGTTAATTTATTAAAATAAGAATAATTTATTTATAAATAAAAATAATAAAATTTGAGTGACAAATTTACGCAAAGCCTAAAATAGCTTTTTTTGTAAAAAAAATAAGAAAAAATGATATTTTAAAGGCTTTAAAGGAAAAGAAAATCAATTTTTTAAAATCTAATATTTTTAAAATGAAAAAAGTCTCATAAATAACTAAAAAATAATTACTTATTAACGTGTAAATAATAACTCGGTAAATTTTATAAGGAAATCACTGTAAACCTTAGCACGTTACTATGTGCCTTATGTGTTAGAAAATTTAACACATAAGACACATAAGGTGTTTTCACATAAGAACACATAAGCATTTGTGACCTCATGTGACCCTTCTTATGTACCTTATGTGTTAGAAAACAACACATTTTTCAACACATAAACTACACTCAACTTTACCAATTTATTATTTACACATTACTTACGAGGCTTTTTTCTAATCTTTTACGTCCATCGCTTGAACATCAATCAGAAATCGATCTAAGCCAAAATCGAGTGCTTGTCCTTCTTTTACTTTCATCGGCTTGGTTTGCCACGATTTGGTAGGGAATATTTTTTTGCCGTATTGACCAATTTTTATTTTTAGCGGCATCCTGAAATCTTCATTTGTATTTGCCCAACGGTAATTGAGTTCAAAGTTTTTGCCACAAGGCGTAAGTTTATATTCCAACTTCGGCACACCAGCTTGATACAAATATTGATTAAAAAAATATGTATAATCCTTTTTTGTATAAGTATTTACATAATCAATAAAAGATTGAGTGTTCACGACACTAATTTTATGCAAGTCATAATATGAGCGCAAAAGACCGAAGAAAACCTTATCGTCATCAATCGTACTCCGTAGCGTATGCAACATCCAAGCGCCTTTGTAATAGATGTCGCTGCCTTGCCAATCGTCAAAATTGACATCGCGTGGGCCAACCATTGGGTCGTGACCTTCTATGTCGTTTCGCTGCATGAGTAAGTAGCGAACGGCATCTTTATAACTCATGGTTTGCTCCACGAAAAGCGCCTCCATATAAGTCGTAAAACTTTCGTGAATCCACATATCGGCATGGTCGTCACAGCTGATGCTGTTGCCCCAATACTCGTGTCCGCTTTCATGCACGATGATATAATCCCAATTCATGTCGCTCGGAATACGCTCGCCGAGGTAGCCGCGCATATATTTATTGCCATAAGCAATCGCGCCTTGATGCTCCATGCCGAGATACGGCGTTTCGACCAAACAATATCCATCGCGCAGGAAAGGGTATTTTCCAAAATAATGATCATAAGCATCAAGCATGGTGTGGACTTGAACGAAATGCTTTTTGGCACGCGCCAGATTCTCTGGCAACACATAATAATCGCACGTCAATTTAGTGCCATCTTTGTAGGTATGAATGTCCGAAAAATGCGCATAATTCGCAATATTGAGCGTAACGTTATAACTATTGATTGGATATGAAATGCGCCAATCGTAAGTCATATAACCTTCATTGTCAGGCTTTTGTGATTTCAAATTTCCATTAGAAACGCACATATAAGCCTTCGGCACACTGACATTGATGCGCATACTGTCAGGCTCGTCGCTGAGGTGATCTTTGCATGGCCACCACAAACTCGCACCAATACCTTCGCAAGATACGCCGACCCAATCGTTTTTTTTGCTGTCTTTTTTCCACGAAAAACCTCCGTCCCAAGGCGCATTTATAGCCTTACGCGGCTTACCATCGTAGTAAATTCTCAAAATTCCTTTTGTGCCTTTTCGAGTTTCTGGCAAGGTTACGAAGATTGCATTCGTAGATTCTATGCGCTTATAAGCTACTTCGATATCGCCATTAAAAACCATTTTTTTGACGTTCATGGCTTCAAATAAATCAATTTGTAGCGTCGAAAAATCAGTTTTAGCTTCAAAATAAATATCGTTGTAGCCGCTAATTGCTTGCTTTCCAATGTCAATTTTTAGGTTCAAATCATAATACGTCACGTCATAACAACTCCGAAAAGGCGATAATTTGCCACGCAATGAATCCGCTTTCGTGAAGGTTTTGTCCCATTTAAATTCGGTTTGCGCTGAGAGCGAAAAGGAGATTAAATTTAAAAAAAAGAAAATTAATATCTTGTTAATCAATATTTTATACATTATTTATTTTGATTTAGAACAGTAAAAAAACAAATATACTTCAACTTCAATTATATAAAAAGAACATAAGTGTAGATGTGATATGTCGCTCCTATGGAGCTTTACTATGCTTGGGTACTAATAGTCAGTTACCAACATATCATGCCTAACGGCACTTATCAAAAATTAATGCCGTTAGGCATGGCATGTCGGTAAAAGGAACAGTATCTGGTGGATTTTGAACTCCGTAGGAGTGGCATGTTCTGAAACATACTATTTTCATTTTCATAAAAGTTAGACCACAAATATACTTTCATTTCAAGATTAAAAAAATGGAATCTTGATTTTTTTAAAACAAATAGAAATAAAATAGCGTTTTAAAACATGAAATGTACAATTAACGTTTTTCAACTTAGATAAAGTCTAAATAAACAACAAATTTGACATAGATTATGTGAAAAGCATTATCTTTGCATTATAAATTTTAATAAAAAAAAATATACTAAAAATATGACACAGAACGCTCAACCACTTGTTCAGAAAAGTCAGCGTGAAGACCGCTACCAAGGTCACGATTATTATATGATTGACGATTTGCTTTCAGAAGAGCATTTATTGGCGCGCGAAACCGTGCGCACGTGGGTAAAACAAGAAGTTTCGCCCATCATCGAATCTTATTCGGATCGTCACGAATGTCCTCGTCACTTGTTCAAAGGCTTGGCGGATATTGGTGCTTACGGCCCAAGTTTGCCTGCCGAATATGGCGGTGGTGGTATGGACGAAATCTCTTATGGTATCATCATGCAAGAATTGGAGCGCGGCGATAGTGGCATTCGCTCTATGGCTTCGGTGCAAGGTTCGTTGGTAATGTATCCTATATATAAGTATGGAAATGAGGAACAGCGTCGCAAATATTTACCAAAATTGGCATCTGGCGAGTTCATCGGCTGCTTCGGTTTGACAGAGCCTGACCATGGTTCAGATCCAAGCAATATGGTAACGAACATAAAAGACGACGGCGATTGCTATATACTAAATGGTGCAAAAATGTGGATCACGAACTCGCCAGTTGCAGATGTTGCGGTGGTGTGGGCAAAGGACGAGCAAGGCATTATCCGAGGAATCATCGTAGAGCGCGGCATGAAAGGCTTCACTGCACCTGAGATTCATGGCAAATGGTCGTTGCGTGCCTCTATCACTGGCGAATTGGTTTTTGAAGACGTGCGTGTACCAAAAGAAAATTTATTGCCAAACGTACAAGGCTTGAAAGGGCCATTGGGTTGCTTGTCGAAAGCACGTTACGGTATCGCTTGGGGCGCAATCGGCGCTGCGTTGGATTGTTACGATTCGGCTTTGCGCTATGCAAGCGAGCGTGAGCAATTCGGCAAACCACTTGCAGGTTTTCAGCTTACGCAAAAGAAATTGGCCGAGATGATTACAGAAATCACGAAAGCACAATTGATGGTTTGGCGTTTGGGTACTTTGGCGAATCAAGGCAAAGCGACACCAGCTCAAATCTCTATGGCAAAGCGTAATAGTTGTATCACAGCCCTCGAAGTGGCGCGCGAAGCGCGTCAGATTCACGGTGGCATGGGCATCACGAACGAATACCCAATCATGCGCCACATGATGAACCTCGAAACGGTATTGACGTACGAAGGCACTCACGATATTCACTTGCTCATCACGGGTATGGATATTACTGGTTTGAACGCGTTTAAGTAATCGCGAGAATATTATTTTATCAATAATTGAAAAATAAACTTGACTTTCTCAATCAAAGTCCTATATATTTGCAGTATGAAACAATTCTTGAATACATGTTGTGCTTGTTGTTGCTGTTGTGGTGTTTCACCACTCAGTGATTGCGCCATGTATATATCATAAATTGTTTTTTATCAAAAAAAATAATATATTATTAAATCATATAAGCGCCGTTTCTGAGTACAACTCAGAAACGGCGCTTTTTTTTATTGTAAATTGAAAATATAATTTAGGCATTTCTTTAAAAATAAATAACATTGGAACTTTATCTATTCCTCGTTTCAATAAGCAATAGACAATTAACAAAAAAGGCAACGACTTTCGACAAAAAATTGCTTATTGCAAATTGCCAATTCATTTTGAACATTTATAATACACCGAGATTTTGGTTTTTATCGAATCATGCCGAAATTTTATAAAATAAAAATATAATGGACAGAAAGGTATTTTTTCAAGCCATACATAAATCCAAGGAAACGAATTTGCCATCTATGGCCGAAGCATCGGTTTTGATAGACGCGCTCATCAATTTTTTATTTCCGTATCGAGCGCGCCAAACTTCGCATTTGAGTGAAGAACGTCAATGGCATCATTTACATATCTTGTTTACGGAGTTGTTGTGTACCTTAGAATTACAGCATGAAACGCCAGAAGAAAAAACGAGCGAGTTTTTTCATCAAATACCAAGGGTTTACGAGCAATTACTGGGCGATGCAGCCGAAATCCAACTCAATGATCCAGCAGCGCAATCTACCGAAGAAGTGATTTTGGCATATCCAGGTTTTTATGCCATAGCGGTTTATCGTTTGTCGCATGAATTGTATAAGCTCAATGTGCCGATTGTGCCGCGCTTGTTTTCGGAACACGCACATAGTTTGACTGGTATCGATATTCACCCTGGCGCAAGTATCGGTAATCGCTTTTTTATAGATCATGGTACAGGCATCGTGATTGGCGAAACGAGTACGATTGGCGATTTTGTAAAAATATATCAAGGCGTGACATTGGGTGCATTGAGTGTCAGAAAAGAGGAAGCCAACACCAAACGCCACCCTACTATCGAAGACCGAACCACGATTTATTCCAACAGCACAATCCTCGGTGGCGAAACCATTATCGGTCACGATACGCTAATAGGTGGTAATGTTTTTTTGACGCACAGCGTTCCGCCATTTTCGACGGTTTATCACAAATCCGAGATACGTGTAAGGCAAATAAATGAGCAATTTATAGAGCCGATTAGTTTTATTATTTAGTCGGTTAATTTTTGGTATTAAGTATGTGAGTATAAAGTATTGGAGTTGTTACGATACCTAAAAGGCTCATTATTATACCAAAATGAATATAGTTTTACCCTTTTACTAAAATATCGAATATTGAACAAGGAATAATGAATATCGAATAATAGGAATATCAAATGAGGATTTATAAAGATGCCACAAGATTTCGATATTCGATATTCAACTTCGATATTCGATATTTATTTTGATAAGTAAAAAGGTAAAACCTTATGCGTTACAGTATAGCTTGTTATCTCGACTTGAATACTTAATACTAAAATACTTAATACTTTTGAAAGAATACAAAAAATAAAAAAGCAATTAAATTAATATTTAAAAAATTTATAAATAACTAATAATCAATGAAATACAATAATATTTTAGAAACCATTGGCAATACGCCACACTTAAAAATAAATAAACTTTATCCATCGGAGTATGAAGTGTATGTGAAATTAGAACGCTCAAATCCAGGCGGCAGCATTAAAGATCGTATCGCACTTTCGATGATAGAAGATGCGGAAGCAAAGGGGATTTTGACGAAAGATAGCGTAATAATAGAGCCGACTTCGGGTAATACTGGCGTTGGTTTGGCATTGGTTGCAGCCGTAAAAGGCTATAAAGTTATCCTCGTCATGCCTGAAAGCATGAGCGTAGAACGCCGCCGATTGATGAGCGTGTATGGTGCAGAATTTGTGCTAACACCACGTGAAAAAGGCATGAAAGGCGCGATCGAAAAAGCAACAGAATTGGTTGCCGAAAACCCTAACGCTTGGATGCCATCGCAATTCGATAATCCCGCGAATATTGCGGTGCATGAGCAAACGAGCGCTGCCGAAATCCTTGCAGATTTCCCTAATGGTTTGGATTATTACATCACAGGCGTCGGTACGGGCGGACACATAACTGGTGTGGCGCAAATCTTGAAAAAGCATTTTCCGAACTTAAAAGTATTTGCCGTAGAGCCAGCTGCATCGCCAGTGATTAGTGGCGGCAGTCCAGCTCCGCACCCAATACAAGGCATCGGCGCAGGTTTTATTCCTAAAAATTTGAATGTAGATATCCTCGATGGCGTGATACAAGTCACAAAAGATGAAGCATTCGAGTATGCCAAACGCCTTGCACTCGAAGAAGGTATTTTTGCAGGTGTTTCAACAGGTGCATCATTTGCCGCTGTCGCAAAAAAAATAACTGAATTGCCAGTAGGCAGCCGTATTTTGACGTACAATTACGACACTGGCGAACGTTATTTGAGTATAGAAGGTTTGTTTGAATAAATACATATTTTGTTAAAAATGGTATGTTATGCGCTGATGAGAATTGGCGCATTTTTTTGTTTAGACCAAGACTTACTATGTTTTTGAAACATAGTAAGTCTAAAATCTAAGTTGCATTTACGCGTATTTCACGCTCATTTCATCTATTTTTGCTACGATTTCCTCTACGGTTTCTTTTAGTTCTGAACCCATGCGGAGGTATTCTATCGGATATTCTTCGCGCATATAGTGCATGAGTGCGTACCAAATCGGCTTGAAACGGTCTTTACTTTGTATTTTTTTGCCACGTTCGCCCATGAAATAATCATACACAAAAGCATATTGTTTTTTGGCAAT
>JAYUJV010000041.1:0-11477 GCA_043764975.1 Saprospirales bacterium | reverse complement strand
AGCAACAAACGGTCAGCCACATATTCTATGTATTGACGCATGAGTTGAGCGTTCATACCAATCAAATTGACAGGGATAGCATCGGTCACAAATTCCTTTTCGATTTCTACTGCTTCTGTGATAATTTGCTGTACCAATTCTTTTGATAACTTATTGATTAAGTGTTTGTTATACAGCAAACAAGCAAAGTCGCAGTGCATACCTTCATCGCGAGAAATCAACTCATTCGAGAAGGTCAAACCAGGCATAACGCCACGTTTTTTCAACCAAAAAATAGAGCAAAATGAACCCGAAAAAAAGATACCTTCTACAGCCGCAAACGCGATTAAACGCTCTGCAAAACCGCCGCCAGAAATCCAGCGCAACGCCCAATCCGCTTTTTTTCGGACGCAAGGAATCGTATCAATTGCATTGAAAAGGTAGTGTTTTTCCGCCTTATCTTTTATATAAGTATCAATCAAAAGCGAGTAGGTTTCCGAGTGAATATTTTCCATCATGATTTGGAAACCGTAGAAAAATTTCGCTTCGGTATATTGTACTTCACGGACAAAGTTTTCTGCCAAATTTTCATTTACGATGCCGTCGCTCGCTGCAAAAAATGCCAAAATATGCTTGATAAAATAACGGTCATTATCCGAAATTTTATTTTCCCAATCGTCCATGTCTTGCGAAAGGTCAATCTCTTCGGCTGTCCAAATAGACGCTTCCGATTTTTTATAAAATTGCCAAATATCATCGTGTTCGATAGGGAAAAGGACGAAACGATTTGGATTTTCCTGCAAAATAGGTTCTACAAAATTGCTCATTGTTATAAGTAAGTTATATGTACAAAATTTGAAAAAATATTCAAAAAATAATTTAAAGCAAATATGGTTCTTTTAAGTTTTTTGGGAGTAAATCCCAAATACCTGTTTTTAAATCAATTATTCTAATAGTATAAAGTATTACAGTATGAAGTATTACAGTTTTAACAATGTTTAAAAAGCTAACTAATAACATGTTATCGACGACTTGAATACTTAATACTCAAATACTTAATACTTTTTAAATAATTCAAAATACTTAATCCAATATTTATGTCCACAAAAAATGAAAAAGTCTTCAAAGTATAAAAATCTATAAAATGATTGCGTCAGTAACAGCGTCAGTATTTTTCTTCTACTCGATTAAAGAGCAAAAAATGGCTGATTTAGTAATATGCAAATTACTAAATTCATAAATAATTGATAATCAATGATGTCTGTTATGTTTTACTAGGCGGTCTATTTCGTCAGATGTGATTGGACGATATAGTTTATGTTTTCTCTCTGAACCTTATCTTAATTCTGCTACGAAGATAGAACAAATATCATGCAAATATTACTAAAGTTATGCACAATTTGTGAATAACTTTAGTAAATATCTGATAATCAGATATTTATACGAATGTTAAATTTACTCACATTGTGGATAAGTGCAATGTTGATAACTTTTTAATTATGAAAATCAAATGTATAACTTGCTCATTATGAATTGATTTTATAATTAAAAAAGTATGAAAAAGCGTTTTTAACGAAAAATAAAAATTTTGAATCTTAAAATAATATTTAAAAAAATAATATTTTGTTTAATTTTGAGCCATGTTAAAAAACGAAGATACAAAATTATTGGATTGGTTGAAAAACAATTTTCCCAACTTGGTGCAAAATGTTACAATTGATTTCGATCAACTCGGTACATTATTGACTCCACAACACGTTGTTGAGCAATTCGGATTGTCGTGGCCTGGCAAAAAAAAGGTGTTGGATTCGTTTCAAAATCAAGACAATTCCACTTACAAATTTATCGAAACTGATTGTTGCGGCGATGCCAATACTCAAAATATGTTCATCGCAGCTGACAACGAGTTGGCTTTGCGCGCTTTGCAAGCCGATTATGCGAGCAAAATAAAGATGATTTATATCGATCCGCCTTATAATACTGGCAACGATAGCTTTTTATACGCTGATAATTTTAAGTCACAAGCTACGAAAACTGAAAATAAGTCAGAAAATAAAGAAGAGCAACAACATTCCGCTTGGCTTTCTATGATGTTGATTCGCCTAAAATTGGCGTATCATTTACTCAAAGACGATGGCGTTGTATTTATTTCGATTGACGATGCAGAACTTTTTAACCTAAAATTAGTTTGCGATGAAGTGTTTGGCTCGGATAATTTTATAGCCAATATGGTGCGGCATTGCAAAGTCGGCAGCGGACATGACAGTAAACATTTGGCGATTGAGTATGATTATATATTGGTATATGCCAAGCAAAAATCGCTCGTGACGTTCAA
This sequence comes from Saprospirales bacterium, assembly GCA_043764975.1. Lineage (GTDB taxonomy): Bacteria > Bacteroidota > Bacteroidia > Chitinophagales > Saprospiraceae > JAYUJV01. Next base: position 9,163 of record JAYUJV010000041.1, on the reverse strand, counting down.
TAAATTGTCGTTAGATGTAGTGCAGACTGGGCAATACAAACTCTCCGATGCGCACGAAGCTACACGTGGAAAATATTACCTTCGCGACTTAGATTATAAGGGAACTTACTCAGCATCAATGGATTATGAATTGACGATGCCAGATGGAACGCCACTTTGGTCGGGTGGAAAACAAGGCGAACCGAACACTTGGCGTTGGAATCGCGAGAAAGTAGAGTGGGGCATCGCGAATGATTATATAGTCATGAAGCCTGGTAAAATCGGTTGGAAAATTTACCTCAAACAGTACCAATATGCCGACAACAAAGGCAATCCGATGGAGCGTGTGTTGCCGTATCGAGCTTCGATTCAGTTTCTGAACGCACAAGGCAGTCAAGAGATAAAAGAGTTGTTCGGCGATGCAATGTTTAGTTTTCCAAAATCGACGGCACTTATCAAACACTTGATTAATGCTTGTTGCTCCGATTTGGATATTGTGCTTGATTTTTTTGCAGGTTCGGCAACCACAGCACACGCTGTCTTGGATTTGAACGTCAGTGAAAATAAAAATCACACCTTTATATGTGTACAGTTGCCTGAGCCTTGTCCGCCCACAAAATCGGCCTACAAAGCTGGCTACAAAACCATAGCAGAGTTCTCGAAAGCACGGATTGAAAAAGCAATTGATGCGCTGAAAATGAAATTTGGCTCGGACGATGTGAGGTTGGGATTTAAAAGTTTTGAGGTTGGGGAATAACATAAAAATTTGCTTTGTTTTTCACAAATATATCATTGCGATTGCAAACAGCGAATGTCACTACAACGCGATGGCATAGACGGTGGAAATAATAAAAATGGTATTTTCCATAACAATAGGTAATTCCGAAAATATTGTTTTAATTATCAGATAATCAGGTATTTATAAAAATCAAAAAGCCTCGAAGCAAACTTCGAGGCTTTTATTTTATAATAGAAGTCGCTTTTTTGAAGCGTAGTTATTTTTCAAATTTCCAATACTTGAGTACTAACTGACAAATTTGACTATCTATTCATTCCTAGTTATTTTCAACGGCGTACAAGCCTTTTCTGCATTTTTGAGCGTAATTTGTATCTCTTTATAATTTCCTCTACAACCATTTACGTAAGGATAAATCCTGATAGTTGCCGTTTGTGCTTGTCCAGTATTGTTCAAAACGGTATTGAAATCAATATTTCCATCGCCATTTGTAGGTAAACCGATGTCTGGATTGTCGTTTTCCCATTTGAAAGCAGTATTTGGCAATAAGCCATTCAGATTGATTTTCAAAGGCATTTCGGAACAAACGATCTGTTTGAGTGGAAGCAATGTCGTATCCACTTCGGCTGTGCCACTCACATTGATTTTGAAATTTTGTGGCGCACCCACGCAAGCACCATAACTCGGATAGATGCTGATATTAGCCGTTTTGGTGTTCAGTGTCAAGTTAGACGACTTGAACGAAATCGTACCTTGTCCGCTTGGCGCAAGCCCAATATCAAAGTTGTCGTTTGACCATTTGAAAATCGCGCCTGGCAAACTCGAACTAAAATTATCGAGGTAAATACTATCGCCAGAACAGACATTGAAGTCAGCCATCGCCATCATAATCGGTTTCGGATTGATGATGATTTTGAACAAACTTGAATCACTTTTACAGCTGCCCAATTGCGCTTTTACGCTAATTTGGCTCACAATTTTATCAGTTGTCGTATTAATAGGTGCTACGTAAGAGTCGATTTGACCATTGCCGTTTGTACCTAAACCGATAGCAGTATTACTGTTTTTCCAACTAAAAGTTGCGCCATCTGGTTGCGCATTAAAGGTCGGAATATCCACGATTTCGCCTGCGCAAACCACTACCGAATCCATCGCCAATAGTCGTACTTTCGAGGCCACTTCTATCTTAAATTCTTCTGGTCGGCCTACACAACCATTGAGCGTTGGCGTGACCGTTATATTACCAATTATGGCTGTATCTGAGCTATTTATGCTTGAAATAAACGAAATATTACCATTACCATTAGCTGCTAAACCGATATTTGTGTTGTCATTTGACCAAGCAAAAGTTGTGCCTAAAGGCAAACTAGACAAGGCAACATTCAGCGTATCTTGCGAGCAAAGCGCGTATTTCGTGATTGGATTCACGATTGGTGTTGGCTTAATCATAATCCGAAATTGAGCCGTATCACTCAGACATTGTTCCGCCGAAGAAACGATTTTTATCGTCGCTTTCAAGGTATCTAATGTACCGTTTTCGGCAGCAACAAAACCTGGAACATTGCCATCGCCATTGTCGATGAGGCCAATCAATGGATTGTCGTTTTGCCATTGAATATTCGCGCCAAGTGTCGAAACCAACGGAATCTCAGCGATAAAAGTCTCGGGACAAACGATGATGTCGCTCGGTTTTGTCATCACAGGATTTCGTTTTACTTTTATTAAAAAAGTGTCATTAATACCCGAACAACCATTCAATGAATTTGTAACAATGACTTTACTTTCCAAACTGTTACCAGTAATATTTTTATTTATACTTTTAAAATCATTGATATTACCAATACCAGAAGTCGCTAAACCAGTTGTTGTATTATCATTCGTCCAATTGAAAATACCGTTTTGAGGCAACGACATAAAGTTCGGAGCGCGAACAGTATCGCCTGGACAAACCGTAATATCATTTGTCGCAACCAAACTCGGACTTGGTTTTATCATAATCTTAAATTGCTTATTCGCTGATTCACAACCATTTAGATATGTAATAAAAGTTAAAGTTGCTTTTATTGTATCCAACGTATTATTCGCTGGTGCATTGTATTTTATAAAATTAGTCGTATCATTGGCAGCTAAACCGATTGAAAGATTATCGTTGTACCAAACAAATTTTGCGCCCAACGGCGTTGATTTTATAGTATCAACTTTTATTTCTTGACCTGCACAAACCACTATATTCGGACAAACTGGCAATTGTGGTGTCGGTTTTATATTGATAATAAATATTTTTTCATCGGATAAACAACCATCAACTTCCGCTTTGTACTTAAATGTAGTTGTCAAGATATTGACTGTATTGTTCACACTTGACGTAAATGGCGCGATGATTCCAGTACCATTCAGACCAGTTTGACCAACCGCTGTATTGTTCGCTGACCAAGTAAAGACTGTTTTCTGAATGTTACTAACAAACTGAATATCAATGAGTTCGCGCGCGCAAGTGTTGATGATATTTGTAACTTGACTCAATTTTGGTCGAGGTTTTACGGTTACTGTTATCTTTTGTGCTTCGCCTGCACAACTATCCGCCGAAGTCGTTATGTATATATTTGAAACAAAAACCGTAGTCGAATCATTTACCGATTTGAATTTCGCTATCTGACCAGTTCCAGAAATTGGTAAGCCAATTTTGGTATTGTCATTCGTCCATTTAATATTCGTCATGCTCGTATTCGACATCAATTTCATAACATCCACGCTATCGCCAGCGCAAACCGTAATGTCGTTCAAAGTATTCACAACCGCTCGAGGTTTTACGGTTATTTTAAACTGAATCGTATCGCTTTCGCAAGCGTTTAAGACCGCTTTCGCGGAAATAATCGCTACATAATTTGCACCAGAGTTATTGATAGGTGCTACATACGTCGCAATCTGACCAATGCCACTCGTAGGAATTCCGATAAGCGAATTTGTGTTTTCCCAAAGGTAAGTTGCACCAACTGGCGTGCTGATAAAATTGTCAGGATTGATGACTTCGCCAGAGCAAACGACAATATCGCGTACTTTTTTCAAGCTCGGTTTGGGTTTAATATCAATCGAAACCGTTTGTTTTGGTCCATAACACAAGTCTTTAACTGGCGTAACGACCAATTCTGAATGTATCGGCGTCAAGCCATTGTTCATTGGGCTTTGATATGCAAAATTATCTTTTCCATTCAGCGGCAAACCAATATTTATATTTGTGTTTTTCCATAAATAATGACTGTTCGTAATAGAGCCAACAAAATTTACCTTTATACTGTCTTTCGGACATACTTCTATGTCTTGCACTTTATCTGCATTTGGTGTAGGTTTTACTATAATTTCAAACATCTGACTGCCCGATAAACAACTATTGAGCGAAGGCGTAACGGTTATCATACCTTTTATTGGCACGTCAGTATTGTTCGCAGGTGCTTTATAAGTCGGAATTTTATTCAATCCCGTTCCGCTAATCCCAATTGCTGGATTGCTATTTGACCATAAAAAATCCGCGCCTGGCGAACCCACAAAATCAATATCAATTGGGTCGCTCGGACATACTTCTATACAAACCACGTCATTTACGAAAGGGGTCACTTTTATTTTTATGTTAAAAGTATCTGGACGACCCACGCAACCTTCTAGTAAAGGCGTGACAATAATATGTGCAATAGAATCGAAACCTGTCGGATTCAAGGGTGCATTGAAACTGCGGATTTGACCCATGCCAGAAGCTGCCAAACCGATGAATGTTTTATCGTTTGTCCAAGTAAAATCTGAACCGCTTGGCGTACTTTTGAATTGACCAACTTCTATCAAATCTTCAGCGCAAACCGTGATATTGGTTACGTTGTGCGTGAATGGCGTTGGCTTTATTGTTATTCCAAATGGCTTTACTTCGCTCTTGCAATTTGCCAAAGTAGCTGTCACAGTTAAGCTAGCTATTTGGTCAAATTCTTCATTGTTTGCAGGTGCATTATAGGTCGCAATATCGCCTGTGCCACTTGTTGGAAGACCAATTTTTGTATTGTTATTTGTCCAATTAAATGTTGCGCCAGCTGGCGTCGTGAAGTAATTATCGACATCAATTGGCTCGCCAGTACATACGCGAATATCGTTTGGCGTTGTCAATAATGGAGTCGGTTTATTTGTAATCGTTGTCGATTGAGGTAAACCTGAACAACCATTTAATATAGGTGTAACTTGCACATTACTAACTATATTTACATTTGAGTTATTAATATCTGTATTAAAATCAATGTTTCCATTACCAGTGCCTGTCAATCCAATATTGGTATTGTCATTCGTCCAAATATATGTATTGGCAGCGTGTGAACCAGTAAAGTTTAAATTCACTTTTTCTTTTGCACAAGCTACAACTGGCGTTGGTGCGGTAACAGTCGGTGTCGGTTTTATGGTAATCGTAAATAGCTGATTGCCACCAACGCAAGTTGCTAAAACTGGTGTCACAATTAAGTGACCTACCACATTAGATAACGTATTGTTTGGCGGTGCATTATATGAAGCAATTGAGCCTGTGCCAGACATTGGCAATCCGATGGCTGTATTGTCATTTACCCAATTGAAAGTTGTTTGTGATGTTCCGATATAATTAACTTCTATCGGCTCGCCAGCACAAACCGTTATGCTTTGCGTTGGCGCAACACTTGGCGTGCCTTTTACTTTTATTTCAAAAGTTTGAGGCAAACCAACGCACGTATTGAGCGAAGGCGTAACCGTTACGGCCGTAATATAATCAACTCCCGAAGCGTTTGTCGGCGCATTATAATCTACGATTTGACCCGAACCTGAAAGCCCTGGCAAACCAGTATCTGTGTTATTCGCTGTCCAAGTATAATTTCCACCATTCGGAATGGTCGTAAATGTACTGATATTGATTAAATCCAAAGGACAAACGACTACATCGGCAGGTTTTATCATGCTCGGCGTAGGATTTATATTTACCGTAAAGGCTTGTTCAATACTTTTACAACCTAAAAGCGTCGCTTGAAAACTCAATTTACCTGTTTGTACTACATTTGAATTATTAGCTGGTGCAACGTAAGTTGCAATCTGACCATTTCCACTGAGTGGTAAACCAATTTTTGTATTGTCGTTTGACCATTCAAAAGTTGCACCCGATGGTGTACTTACAAAATCATCTATATTGATTGTCGCACCTGCACATACCGTGATATTCGCAGGAACATTCACCGCTGGCGTTGGTTTTATGGTTATGGTAAAAAATTCAGTTGGTCCAGCGCAACTATTCATAACGGCATTTATCGTGATATTCGCTACAATATCGGCACCAGTTGTGTTGGCTGGCGCGACATAATCTGCGATTTGACCAGTTCCAGTTGGTGCTAAACCAATCAGCGCATTGTTATTTATCCAATTAATAGTAGCCGTAGGCAAAGTGCTGATTATTTCATCGACCTTCACCGTTTCGCCTGCACAAACCACAATATTCATTGGTTTACTAACAAAAGGTGTTGGTTTTACATTCAATAAAGCACTTTTTGAAGGGCCTTTACAACCATTCAAAGTAGGCGTAGTCGTGATACGCGTCGAATAAGCGTTTAAAGAATTATTAGGCAATGTTGTGAATGATATATTGCCAGTTCCGCTTTCCGCCAAACCGATATTTCTATTTTCACTGTTATAATTTGTCCAATCAAACGTCGTGCCTGGCAAAGTTGCGCTAAATGGCAGCGTAATCACATCGCCTGGGCAAACCGTTTGGTCTGCAAAAGCATTGATGTCTGGCGTTGGTTTTATGGTCACATCAAAAGTCTGCGAACCGCCTACACAACTTGCAGCCGAAGGCGTAACCGTAATTTGACTCATCACATTTGCCAACGTATTATTGGCTGGGGCTGGATAAGGAATAATCTTATTTGTACCAGAAGTTGGTAAACCGATAGCCGTATTCGTATTTGTCCAAGTATAAGTAGTCGTTGAACCGCCAACGAAATCTATCTCGATGTTTTCGCCTGGGCAAACGATTACACTTGTCGGCGCGCCCAAAGTAGGCTGACCAATTACAGTAATATCGTAGGTAAATATTGGGCCAACGCAACCATTTAGCGTAGGCGTTACAAAAATATTACTCGTCACGTCCGTATTTGGTGGCGTTGGATTGGTCGTGAAAGTTGGCAATTGACCAGTTCCCATAAATCCTAAACCAGTGGTCAAATTGTTATTCGACCAATCAAATGTAGCACCAGTTGGAATCGAAGTCCAATCGTCTGGATCCAAGACCGTATTCGGACAAATCGTGATATTGGATGTCGCTTTTACTGTTGGCGTTGGTTTTACAATAATCATAAATGAACCAGTTTGACTCACACAACCATCTTTTTCATAAGTATAAGAAACAGTCGAAACTTGGTTTGTTTTCGTATTGTTCGCTGCCGCTAAAAATGGTACAATCTGACCAGTTCCAGAAGCTGGTAAACCAGTATTGATGTTGTTATTTGTCCAAGACAAGGTTGCGCCTGGTACATTTGACATAAAATCAATAGGATTTACTAAGTCAGTTGCGCAATATGATGAATTTGGAATAAAACCTAAATCAGGCGTTGGATAAATATTGACCGTAAATATTTTTGGATCACTATTACAACCATTTGCATTAGAATTTACCTTGAAATTTGCGGTATTCAACACGCCGCTTGCATTTGGTGGTGCTAAATAATTGGCAATTTGTCCCATTCCATTCAATGGCTGACCAATCAACGCATTGTCATTTTTCCATTCAAAAGTTGAACCACTTATATTAGATACAAAATTGTCTATATTAATCAATTCAAATTGACAAACGAAAACATCCGCAGGTTGATTAACTGTTGGTTTTGGCTTTACAGCCAAATCAAAACTCTGCGTTGGCCCTTCGCAACCTGCCAAAGTCGGCTTGATGATAACCGTACTCATTATGTTACTAACACCATCATTTGCAGGTGCAGCATAATCCACGATTTGACCAGTTCCGCTTGTGCCAATGCCAATATCGGTATTCGTATTTACCCAATCGAAGGTCGCGCCGCTTGGTACTGATACGAAATTATCGATGCCAAATAAATCTGTTGGACAGACTATTTTATCGCCCAATGGATTAATACTTGGCGTTGGTTTTATATTTATATTAAAATTAATGGGTAATCCAATACAACCGTTCAACTCAGGTGTGACCACAATATTACTAGTTTGTAATAAAGCTGAATTATTAGCTGGTGCAGAATAATCTGCTATTTGTTCATTTCCAGTTGCATTCAAACCAACTTTTATATTGTTAGATGCTGTCCAAGTGAAAGAACCTCCTGTTGGCGTTGATGCGAAATTATCGACATGAACGAGCGTTGAAGGACATTTTGTAAGGTCAATCGGCGTATTCATGGTCGGCGTTGGGCGAACCGTAACCGTAAAACTACGGGTCGGACTCGTACAAGTATTTGCGGAAGCATTGATGGTAAATGTAGAAACAATATTCGCATTCGTGGTATTTGCCGCTGCCGTAAATGTCGGAATCTGACCAGTTCCAGTCGTGGCTGCCAGACCGACCAAAGCGTTGGTTTGTGACCAATTTAATACCGCGCCACTCACGTTTGTAATGCCATCAATCGGATTGATAGGCTCGCCTGGACAAACCGAAATATCGCTTATATTATTGATAGTCGGCGTTGGATTTACGGTTATGTTAAACGAATTGGCATCGCCGAAACAACCGTTGATTTCTGGTGTTACTTTCACTTTGGCAATATATGCCGCGCCAGAATTATTGATTGGCGCAGTATAAGGCGCAATCTGATTTGAACCAGTAGAACCAATGCCAACCAAGGTATTGTCGTTTGACCAATTGAAGTTTGCGCCAGTCGGATTACTCACAAAAACTGTCGGCGTCAAGGTCGAACCTGGGCAAGCCGTGATGTCGCTCAATGCGTTCAAAATCGGTTTTGGCTTTACCGTAACGTTATACGTTTGAGGCAAATTATTACAACCATTAAAATTAGAAATGACTGTAATTGTACCATTTATAGCTGCATTTGTAGCATTTGTACTCGTAAATGAAATATTACTCGCACCATTTGCTGCTAGGCCAATCGCAGTATTGTTATTCGTCCAAGTATAAGTTGCGCCATTTATATTAGAACCAAAATTGAAATTAACCATTTCGGCTGGGCAAACCATTGTTGTAGAAATGCCCGACAATGAAGGCAACGGTTTTACAGTTATTTTAAATGATTTTGTAAATAAACAACCATCAGCCGAAGTTGCTGTCGCTGTTATAGTCGAAACGATGTCGCTTGTACTTGTATTTACACCATTAAAAGGCGTAATTTGACCAGTGCCTGTTGCCGCTAAACCAGTCGCTACATTGTTGTTTGTCCAACTAAAATTTGCGGTTGCGATGTTGCTCACAAAGTCAGTTGG
>JAYUJV010000040.1:0-3978 GCA_043764975.1 Saprospirales bacterium | reverse complement strand
CACCTTCGGCATCGGCATCGTATTGGGCCGAAGGATTGTTGATAATTTCGATGGTTTCGATGCTACTTGCGGGTATTCTGTCGGTGTTGGCAAGGCTTGAGTTACGGCCATTTATCAAAATCATAGGCGCTTTGCCACGCACCGTAATACCGCCTTCAGCATCTACCACGACCGTCGGTGTGTTGCGCAACAAATCCGTTGCAGAACCAGCCGCTTGCGCTATATTGTCTTGTGCATTGATGATAAAACCTTGCGTGGTTTTCGTAATCATTTTCTTTTGCGCTGTGACATTCACTTGACTTAAAATCGTAGCGTCACTTGTCAATATAATTGTAGGCAAAACAACCTTTTCTGAATTGTAACTAATTGACAATGTACGTTTTACAGATAAATAACCAATCATAGACACTTTTAATATATAATTGCCCGAAGCCAAATTCGAGATAGAAAACTGCCCTAAACTATCGGTCGTGACACCTTTAATCAGCTTTGCGCTATCTTGCGCATTACTCAAAAAAACGCTCGCGAACTCCACCGCCGCACCATTGTTTTCTTTGATAATACCACTAATTTTAGCGGTATTTTGAGCATAACTTGATACAAATTGTGCGGAAAAAAGAGAAAAAAGGAATATGTATTTGAACATAAAAAGTCTTTGAAAATAAAAAATAATTGCTTGAATCGCAGCGCAAAGTTACGCTATAAAAAGGTCAAAATGCTTTTCTATTTTTATGAACATATATCAAGGATTTTTTTTGATTTAAATCAATGGAATCATCGCACATTAATTTTAAAAAAAACAATCTTTTTATCAAAAAAAAGAAAGAAACGCTACATATAAATACGATGTGCTAAAGTATTATTATATTTGTCGTTAAAATAGTCAAAAACGAATATTTTTGTTAAAATAAATACCTTAAAAACAATGTTTTTATTTTTTATTTTAAAATTAAAAATATGTAATAATTTGATTATTAATAAATTATAGACCACTATTCTTTTAGCTTAATATAAACATGGCAGAAAACCAACCAATACACGAACAAGAATGGGACATCACGATGAATGAAGTAAATCCACGCCAAAAACGCGAACCACAACACCGCAACATCGTAAAATGGCTTTGGCGATTGACTTTTGGAGGCTTACTTGGCTTCATCTTGTTTATCTTCATCTTGTCGTTTCAAGATTTACCAACTTTCGAGCAACTCGAAAACCCAACCAGCAGTTTGGCATCAGAGATACTCGGCAGCGACCGCGCCGTTATTGGTCGTTATTTTGTCGAAAATCGGGTCGCTGTGCCTTACGATTCGCTTTCCAAAAATCTAGTAAACGCCCTCATTTCTACCGAAGATGAACGCTTCTTGGAACATTCGGGCATAGATTGGCGCGCCATTGCGCGCGCAGGCTATGGCGTACTGACGTTCCACTCGAAAGGTGGCGGTAGTACCATTTCGCAACAGCTGGCAAAGCTCTTGTATTCGGATCGTGACTTTACAGGCATGAGTCCTTGGCGGAAAACCCTTGCTTTGGGGACCACAAAATTTAAAGAATGGATTACGGCCGTAAAGCTCGAAAAAAGCTATACCAAAGACGAGATTTTGGCGATGTACCTCAATCAGTTCAACTTCATAAATGGTGCTTATGGGATTCGTGCAGCATCTGAAATATATTTTGGCAAACCACAAAACAAACTAAAAGTAGAAGAAGCAGCCCTACTAATAGGTATGCTCCAAAATCCTGCATTGCACAATCCGCTCAAACGTCCACAAAATGCGCTCAATCGCCGCAATGTCGTGCTTGGTCAGATGGTTAAAAATACTTATTTGACACAAAAAGAATTTGATAAAGTAAAAACTTATCCGATCAAACTCAACTTTACGCGCATCAGCCATGCCGATGGCATTGCGCCATATTTCCGTATGGAACTCCGTAAAGACATTCAGAACCTACTCGATCGCCCCGAATACCGAAAAGCCGATGGCTCGAAATACAATATTTATAAAGATGGTTTAAAAATATATACCTCTATCGACCCTGATATGCAAAGACAGGCCGAGGCAACTTCTCGTGCCCACATGATAGAGCTTCAAAAACGATTCTGGACAGTTTGGAAAAATCGCGACCCATGGACGGATAAAGAAATTAACATAGATCCAAAAACCCGCGAAGCAAGCCTTATGCACAATGTCCGCGAATCCGATCGATACCAAAATTTGCGTAGCAAATACCTCGATGATGTCATTCAAGACATCGAAGCCGAAGTAGATGGCCTAATGATCGATGACCAAGACATTGATTATCTCATGGAAATGGACGATAAAGGCACCGCCCTCACGAAATTGATAACCGAAAAAGGCATGGCGGCCGATAAAGTTTATAAACTCCGCGATGTGGTGCACGGTAAGCATTGGGCGGTACTAAAAGGCAATTTCAATGCCTTACAACGCGACTTAAAAACCGAGTTTCGGACGCCAACCAAGATGCGTATTTTTGCATACAATACTGAAAATGAGAAAGATACGATTATGAGTCCGATAGATTCTATCAAGTATTTACGGATGTTTTTACAAATGGGTACTATGGCCATAGATCCAGTGACTGGCTACGTAAAGGCTTGGGTTGGCGGCATCAATCATAAATATTTTCAGTATGATCACGTGCGCAATCAACGACAAGTTGGTTCTACTTTCAAGCCATTTGTGTATGCCACGGCCATCTCGCAACAAGGTATTTCGCCTTGTTTTCCGATTCCAGACTTAGCCTACACGATAAGGCCTGGCGACGGAAATTTTGGACTGACCAGAAGCTGGACACCTACCAATGCACATGGTGGTTATTCGGGTCGCGCGCTTAACCTCAAACAAGCCTTGAAAGAATCCGTAAATTCCATTTCGGTTTACCTCATGAAGCAACTTGGCGATACTGGCCCAGTGCGTGGCCTCGTAAATGCCTTGGGTATCGACAGTTCAAAAATTACGAAATCGCCAACCATTTGCCTTGGCGCTTGCGACCTTTCGGTGTTGCAGATGTCGGGTGCATATACGGCTTTCGCCAATAATGGACTATTTACGAAACCCATGTATTTGGTAAAAATAGAAGATAAAAACGGCCGCGTCATATTCCAAAATCTACCCGAAGAACGCCAAGCCTTGCAACCAGGCGCGAATTTCGTGATGGTGGATATGCTCAAATACGTTACGGCTGGCGCGCCAGGCATAACAGGATTAAAGAGCGATGTCGGCGGCAAAACTGGAACGACCAACGATTTTGTAGATGGCTGGTTTATGGGCATCACACCCAAATTGGTTGTCGGCACATGGGTTGGCGGCGACGATCGCTGGATTCGCTTCCTGACCATCGCTGACGGACAAGGCGCAAAAATGGCCCGTCCATTTTTTGCTCGTTTCCTCAAAGCCCTGGAATCGGATCCAAAAAGTAAATACGATGCCACAGCGCGTTTTCAACGACCACCTGGCGATTTGGGTATCGAAATCAATTGCGATGAATACAACAAGGCCACAGGAGGAGGCAGCACAAGCAGCGGCGAAGTCGGCGAAAATCAATTTGAAAATTAGCATTGTATAGGTTCATTGGTTCTTTAATTTTTTGAAAATATACATAATATAGTAGGTTTTGTTTTACCCAAGAAGTATTAAGTATGTGAGTATTAAGTATTCAAGTCGAGATAAAAGTCTAATTTTCAGATTCTTAGATATTATAAAAATTGCAATACTTGCTTTGTTTTTTCCAAAATTTTAATAACCGTTTTATTATCAGGCAATGTAACGTGTAAATAATAATTTGGTAATTTTTATAAGCAAATACAACGTCACATGAGCTTATGTGACTTCATGTGACCTTCTTATGTGCCTTATGTGTTTGAAAACAATACATTTTTTATCACATAAGATACATAAGGTTTTATCACATAAGAACACATAAGCAAACATAACTTAAAATAAGCATAAGTTCTTT
>JAYUJV010000039.1:0-3985 GCA_043764975.1 Saprospirales bacterium | reverse complement strand
GACATGACAGGCTTGCCAATCGCCAACGCTTCGTTGCTCGATGAAGCGACCGCTGCTGCCGAAGCAATGACCATGTTTTTTGCCGAAAAAAATGCGCGTAACAAAGGCGAAGCCATCAACGAATATTTAGTTTCAGATACCGTTTTGCCACATACTATAGATGTGTTGATGACGCGCGCCATTCCGTTGGGAATCAAAGTCATTGTCAAAAACTGGAATAGCTTTGAGCTGAATGACAAAACATTTGGTATCATGCTCCAATATCCTGACAAAACAGGACAAGTTTCAGATTATCGTGCATTGGCCGAAAAAGCCGCTGCACACCATATATATATAACTGTTGCAGCCGATATTTTGAGTCTGGCTTTGCTCACGCCACCGGGCGAATGGGGCGCTGATGCAGTAGTCGGTAACACGCAACGCTTCGGTGTTCCGATGGGTTACGGTGGACCTCACGCAGCGTATTTTGCAACCAAAGAAGCGTTTAAACGCCAGATTCCTGGTCGTATTATTGGCGTTTCGATTGATACGCAAGGCAAGCGTGCATTGCGCATGGCATTGCAAACGCGCGAGCAACACATTCGCCGCGAAAAAGCAACTTCTAATATTTGTACAGCACAAGCCTTGTTATCGAACATGGCGGCGATGTATGCCGTTTATCATGGCCCAAAAGGTATAAAAGCCATTGCGGAACGTGTACATGGCATGGCGCAAGTATTGAATAAAAACATAAAAGCATTGGGTTATACCCAAATCAATGATTCATACTTTGATACGCTTTGTGTAAAGACGGACGCTACGATTCAAAAATCAATTGTCGCTTTCGCTAAAAAAGCCCAAGTCAATTTTTTTGTTGATAAAAATAATATACAAATAAGCCTTGACGAAACGACAAATATTGAAGATATTTCGTTGATTATCAGTATTTTAGCGAAAGCGAAAGGTGTTGAATACAAAGCTGATTTGAGTGTCGTGCATGGACATGACATACAAAAGGTATTGTCGCGCACATCTGAGTTTTTACAACATCAAGTTTTTAATGAATACCATACCGAGAGCAAAATGATGCGCTACATCAAGCGCCTCGAAAATCGTGATTTGTCGCTTATGCACTCCATGATTGCGCTCGGCTCATGTACCATGAAGCTCAATGCAGCGAGCGAAATGATACCTGTCAGCTGGGAAGCCTTTGCGAATATACATCCATTTGCACCGCTCGACCAAACGAAAGGTTATCAAAAAATATTTAAAGAATTAGAACAATATCTTTGCGATTGTACTGGTTTTACGGCTTGTAGTTTGCAACCCAACTCTGGCGCGCAAGGCGAATATGCAGGTCTGATGACCATTCGTGCATATCACGCTGACCGCAAACAGCACAATCGTAACATCGCCCTCATTCCTTCATCTGCACATGGCACGAATCCTGCATCGGCCGTGATGGCTGGTATGCAAGTGGTCGTGACAGCTTGCGACGAGCAAGGCAATATAGACATGGACGACCTAAAAGCAAAAGTAGCGCAACATAGCGCAAACTTATCTTGTCTCATGGTCACTTATCCGAGTACGCATGGCGTGTTCGAGACCAGTATCAAAGAAATTTGTTCACTCGTCCATGACAACGGTGGATTGGTGTATATGGACGGTGCAAACATGAATGCACAAGTCGGCCTCACGAGTCCAGGTCAGATTGGTGCGGACGTTTGTCACCTCAATTTGCACAAAACCTTTGCGATACCACATGGCGGCGGCGGCCCTGGCATGGGGCCAATCTGTGTCAATGATAAATTAGCACCGTATTTGCCTTCGCATGAGCTTGTGAAAACTGGTGGTAAAAAAGGGATTTCGGCTGTTTCTGCAGCACCATTTGGCAGTGCAAGTATCTTGTTGATTTCTTATGGCTATATCAAAATGCTCGGTTCGGAAGGCGTAAAGGCTTCTACGGAATATGCAATTTTGAATGCAAATTATATGAAAGCGCGCCTCGAAAGTGCTTATCCAGTGTTATATACAGGCGAATTTGGTCGTGCTGCACACGAAATGATTATCGACTTGCGTCAATTCAAGCCATTGAACGTGAGTGCAGAAGATGTTGCAAAACGCTTGATGGATTATGGTTTTCATGCACCAACACTTTCGTTTCCAGTAGCTGGCACAATCATGATAGAGCCGACCGAAAGTGAAAGTAAAGACGAACTCGATCGCTTTTGCGATGCTATGCTTCAGATTCGTGCCGAAATAGACATGATTGCCACTGGCGAAATGGCTCAAGACCACAACATATTGGCCAATGCACCACACACACTCGAGCAAGTGACGAGCGATACTTGGGATTTCGGCTATTCGCGTGAGCAAGCAGCCTATCCACTTCCGTACCTACGCGAAGGCTACAAGTTCTGGGCAACGGTTGGCCGTGTCAATAGCGCACATGGTGATAGAAATTTGGTTTGTACTTGTCCGCCAATCGAATCATATTCGGTACAAGATTAAATAAGAATAGTCAGTTAGTCATTTTGTAGGTTAGTCATTTAGAGTTAATACTTTAAACGATTTTAAACCATACATAAAGTTGTCTAATTTGAAATATAAAATAGATATTGATAAAAACGTAGATAAGTTTGAAATCTTATCTGCGTTTTTATGTTTTAAAATAAGGAATGATTTATTTGTAAATAATTGATTTTCAATTGTTTGTAATTTGATTACGCATTAAAACATAATATCGTATCCAAGCAGTTTAGGAAACAATATTTCAAGCAGAGATAGACAGTAAAAGCAACTAAATTTTGTAAAATGTCTAATTTTATCTATCTTTGCAAATAACAAAATAAGATAAAATGAGTACAGTATTAGAAATGCCTTTGCGCGACCTTGTACCTACGGCTGTACAAGATTTGCAAAATCGCTTTCCGAGTGCAACCTTACGTATCGAAATGATACCGATAAACAAGGTGAAAGGCATGAATGAAACGCGTTTTTGGAAAATTATCAATCAATTTGATTGGAAAACAACCGATACCGATAAAATTCTTGCGCCCGCCATAAAAGTGCTTAGTCAATGCAGCGTGAATGATATTAAAAAATTTCACGATATTTTACATCAAAAATTATACAGTTTAGATGCTCAACGTTTTGCGGAACAATTAGGCTCAAATCGCTATGCGGAAAATATGCCTTTTTCGGTGGATAGTTTTTTGTATGCTCGCTGTTGTGTAGTTGCCAATGGCGAAAATTTTTATCAAACTGTTCTTTTTACGCCTTCAAAAATGCCTAAGGAATATACTTTTGAAGCCTTGCTTTATCTTCCAAAAGAGGCCTATACATTAAAAACAGGAAAAGACAATTATAGCCATTTTCCTGAAACTTGGTGCGAAACGTTCAGTAATAGAGAAGGCTGGAATAGCGCAATGTCTTTGCAAGATAAGATTTTGAAACTATTATGAAAATGCACGCCAACTCGCACGACAATGATGCGGCGCATCATTTATACGCAATTTTTGATGTCGAGCGCAATACTATTTTCAAATATGGGATTTCGGGAAAACCACTTTTAAGTGACGGCTTTTCGCCTCGCGCTGATGAGCAAGTGCAACTTTACAATCGAGTAGTTGGCATGAAACGCTTTTTTGCTACCGTTATTCTTACCGATATAAAAGGTAGAAAGGAAGCCGAGCGCATCGAAAATGACTACATAACTACATACCGAAATATAAACGGAACAAATCCAATTGGAAATTTGTAGTATTATTTGCCACTCTTTTTCAAATCAAACTTTAATATAGTTACCTAAACTAAGGGGATTTAAAAATAATCTACCCGATTTTTTGTAACGCTTGTATTGGTATAAAAGACGAGTAAAATCGGATAGATTATTTTTAAAAATACCCTCTATTTTAGTTAACTATATTATAGTTTGATTTGAAGAAGAGTGGCAAATAATACTACAAATTTCCAATTGGATTTGTTCCATTTATATTTCGATATG
>JAYUJV010000038.1:0-1471 GCA_043764975.1 Saprospirales bacterium | reverse complement strand
AAGAAATGGCTGATTATACAATCGAAATTCCTGAAACAGAAGAGCCACTTTCTCCGTTATTGTCATCAATACCGCTACAATTGTTGTCGTACTATATTGCAATCTTGCGCGGTTGTGATGTAGATCAACCTCGAAACTTAGCAAAATCTGTTACCGTAGAGTAAAATTTACGTGTTATACAGATTCGTAAATAGACATTAAGAATTAAGAAAGTTTACTACGTTACCGACACCTTTAAGGTGTCGGTAACGTTTCTTATGGTTTTAAATCGATAATTTCGTTTTATTTTAATGAAAATATCTTTAAATGTCGCTTTATTAGGTATTCGTACCCCAATTATTTATTTTTAATAAAATTATTATATGTCCAATAATCCAAAAGCAGAATTAGTCAGAAATCACTCATTGACGTATAATTCTCAGAAGCAATATTTAGGATTTCCAGAATATGGTCGCAATATTCAAGAGATGATTCTGTATGCTAAGGCTATAAAAGACCTTGAGCAACGTCAGGCTTATGTAGAAGCCATCGTGCAGTTGATGTACCAGATGAATCCACAAAGTAAGAACGTAGATGATTATAAAGATAAACTTTGGAAACACGTTTTTGAGATTTCTGAGTACCAACTCGGTGGTGTCTTGATGCCTAATGGTCAAGTGCCAAGCCCCGAAACTGCTACAAAGCGCCCCGAAGCAATGGGTTATCCTGTGGTCAATCACCGTTTTCGCCATTATGGCAATCACGTATCGTTGATGATACAAAAAGCACTTTCGCTCGAAGAAGGCCCAATAAAAGATGGTTATGTTTCGACCATCGGTTCGTACATGAAGCTCGCTTATAAGACTTGGAACAAAGAACATTATGTCAGCGATGACATCATCAAGACAGATTTAGAATTACTTTCTGACGGCAAATTGACGCTAGACGATGACGCTAATTTCAATGCCTTGGGTCAAGCCAACAGACGTAGAAGTAACGATACGCGCAATACTGGCCGCGACAATCGTGGTGGAACAAGCAACTACCGTAGCAATGATCGCTCGAATGATCGTCGCGACAATCGCAGCGGTGGCACAAGTACTAATTATCGCTCGAACGACCGAACAGATAATCGTAGCAGCGGCGGTACAAGTACAAACTACCGCTCGAACGACCGTAACGACAATCGTGGTGGCGGTACGAACAACAATAACAATGATCGCAGACGTGACAATACCAACGACCGTACGAACAGCGACCGATTCAAACGCCGTTAATGAGGTAATTAAAAGAATTAAGGTAATTAAGATAATTAAAGTAATTAAAAAAATAATTGCTTGATTATCAATAGTTTATATCAATAAAAAAAGAGATTCAACTTGTGTTGAATCTCTTTTTATGTGCGCTACGCATACCACATCGCTAAAAGGTTAAAGTCCTGAACGAGCCTGCCAACAGGAATCGTAGCCTAATGCAAGGGTGTCTATCGTGA
>JAYUJV010000037.1:0-1471 GCA_043764975.1 Saprospirales bacterium | reverse complement strand
TGACAAAAATGACTAACCGACTATTCCGACTCATTCTTTATCACAAAACAACAATGAGCCATCGCCGTAGCTCAAAAAACGAAAATTGCGTTGGAGTGCGACTTCATATAGCTCGCGCCATTCACCATTCGTGACAGCCGCAACGAGCAAAATGAGTGTACTACCTGGCTGATGAAAATTAGTAACCAAGGCATCAATGACTTTAAATGTATAGCCTGGCACAATCAATAAACTGGTTTTACAAATCAATCGAGTTTGGTTTGCAGCCTTCATGCAAGCTACGAGTGCCAAAAGTGCCGTTTTGGTATCAAGGCCATCGGCCGCCAATTCGTAAGCATCCCATTGATTGATGGCGATATTGGTGAGGTCGAGATTAGGGTCAAGGTGGCATTTTGCGCCAAGCCAATAAAGGCTTTCGAGCGTGCGAAGCGAGGTCGTTCCGACTGCTACAACCGTCGAATCCAAGGCCGCAAGTAAACCAACGATGGTTTCGAGCGACACATCTAAAAACTCCGCGTGCATATCATGTTCCGCCAATACTGGCGCTTTTACGGGCTTGAACGTACCTGCGCCTACGTGCAAAGTCACATAATCGGTCTTGACGTTTTTCGCTACCAAGCGTTCCATGAGTTGCTCGGTAAAATGCAAACCTGCGGTTGGTGCAGCCACCGAACCTTCTTCGCGTGCATAAATGGTTTGGTAACGTTGCAGGTCTATTTGCTCGGTATTGCGCTTGAGGTAGGGCGGAATCGGCATCACACCGCTCAAGTGCAAAACTTCTGCAAAACTTTTATCGGCAGGTTGCCAAGCAAAATTGATAATAAAAACGTCTTCTTTTCGCGCTATAATTTCTGCTGTTAGCGTGATTTGGTCGTGTTCGAACGTGAGCGTTTTTTCTTTCCATTTGGCTGCGCCACCAACCAAACAAGTCCAATTTACTTGTCCAACTGACGCCATATTGAGCGCAATGTCACGATTATCGGCTGGTTCGAGGCAAAATATCTCTATTTTTTGACCTTTGCTGTTCTGAAAAAACATACGCGCTTGTAGTACTTTTGTGTCATTAAAATACAATATACTGCCTTCGGGCAAATACTCCGCAAGATTGGCATAAGTATCTTCTTTGAGTGCCAAATCGCGATAGACGAGTAACTTCGAGGCATCGCGCTCGGCAAGCGGATATTGGGCTATCTGTTCGTTTGGCAAATCGTATAAATAGTCTGCAATAGCAATTTCTTTAGCGTTCAAGGCGTTTTATTAAATCGTGAATGTGTTAATTTTGTGCAAAAATAAGCATAAAAAATAGAATCTATCAGAAACTAAGTCGTAAATTTGTAATCTTGATTTTTGAAAAGGTTAATTCGTACTTCACTTTAGGGATGATACAAGAAATAATATACCCAAATTTTAGGAAGTATTTTGAACCAAGACAAGGCACAAAAAATGGGGTGTAGCAGGGCTACATACCGTT
>JAYUJV010000036.1:0-3995 GCA_043764975.1 Saprospirales bacterium | reverse complement strand
CAGTTACGATTTTGACACCATTGTCATCAAACACTTGGTCGTTTGGTTGGTTTGTGTCATCAAAATCCATTTTATAACTCAAACCACTACAACCACCGCTCGTCACCGAAACCCGAATAAAATGATGCTCAGTCATCACTTCTTTATTCATGATTTCATTGATGCGATTTTTGGCGGAATCTGCTACAAATAACATATACCGAATATTTTTATGTTGAAATAATAATAAAAAATTGGTTTACACCAATTCTTTATCCAATATTTTTGACTGATAATCTTTGATTGCTGCCTTGATTGCGTCTTCCGCCAATACCGAACAGTGAATTTTTACTGGCGGCAAAGCCAATTCTTCAACGATTGCCATGTTGTCGATACTCAATGCTTCCTCAACTGATTTGCCTTTCAACCACTCAGTCGCCAAAGAAGATGATGCTATCGCCGAACCACAACCGAAAGTCTTGAATTTAGCGTCAATAATTGTGTTTGTCGCTTCGTCCACTTCGATTTGGAGACGCATTACGTCACCACATTCTGGCGCGCCAACTAAACCTGTACCAACGTTTTTCTTTGCCTTATCCAACGTACCTACATTGCGCGGGTTGTGGAAATGCTCCATTAATTTTTCTGAATATGCCATTTTATGGTTATTTTATTTTTATTAATATTTATGTAAATTAAAAAACTAGTAAACTAAACAATTGATTATTAATATTTTATAAACATTAATTTAATTACTTTAATTTTCTCAATTCATTTAATTCAAAATTAATGTTCGCTCCACTCTACTTGGCTCAAGTCGATTCCCTCTTGGTACATTTCCCAAATAGGACTCAAATCACGCATGTGATTTACACCTTTACTGATGGCTTCGATTGTGTAATCTATGTCTTCTTCTGTCGTGAAACGACCTAAGCTAAAACGTAACGAAGAGTGTGCCAAATCGTCGCCTAAGCCCAATGCAACCAATACATACGATGGCTCTAATGAAGCCGATGTACAAGCCGAACCAGATGAAAGTGCGATGTCTTTGTTAAAAGTCATCATCAAACCTTCGCCTTCTACGTGCTTGAACGAAATGTTCGTTACGTGTGGCATACGATTGCTCACGTCGCCGTTGATGTACGTTTCTTCGAGTTTCATCAATTCGGTTTCGAGACGATCACGCATTTTTTGTACTCGGATTGTGTCAGATTCCATTTGCTGACGAGCAATTTCGGCAGCTTTACCAAAACCTACGATACCAGGAACATTCAACGTACCACTACGCATTCCGCGCTCGTGTCCGCCACCGTCCATTTGGCTCGTTACTTTCACACGTGGGTTTTTGCGGCTCACATACATAGCACCAACGCCTTTCGGGCCGTACATTTTGTGACCAGTGAACGACATCAAGTGAATACCCAATTCGCGTGGATGCGTTTTTATTTTTCCAACAGCTTGTGTCGAATCAGTGTGGAACAACACACCATGTTTTTGGCAAATATCGCCAATCGCTTTCATGTCTTGTATAACACCAGTTTCGTTGTTTGCCCACATGATAGAAACCAAAATAGTTGTCGGTCTTATCGCTGCTTCTAAGGCTTCGAGATTTACTCGACCTTTATCATCTACTTCTAGATACGTGACTTCGCCGCCCGATTTTTCGATGCGCTTACAAGTATCTAATATCGCTTTATGCTCAGTTGTTGCCGTAATAATGTGATTACCTTTACCAGCATACATTTCAAAAACACCCTTTAATGCCAAATTATTACTCTCTGTTGCACCTGATGTAAAGATAATTTCTTTGCTATCTGCGCCCAACAATAATGCAATTTGCTCACGTGCATAATCCACAGCTTCTTCCGCTACCCAACCATAAGCATGGTTACGGCTCGCCGCATTACCGTGTTTTTCATAAAAATAAGGGATCATCGTCTCCACCACTCTTGGATCGCAAGGTGTAGTTGCGTTGTTGTCCAAGTAAATCAATTTTTGATTATTCATTCTATAGTATTCTATTTAGATTTAGTCTAATAAATTCGCTGCAAAGATAACATCTTTTCAGCCTAAAAGTTTGCATTATTTTTTAATAAATAAAGAATAATTGCTAATTGACGTAGTATTGACAAAATAAACTATTTTTTTCTTTTTAAATAAGCATGAAACTCGATTCTGTAATAAAATAATACTACCATATTAATTACTATGATGGCAGCTACCTTTCTTTTGGAGGGTTGGGTTGGGTCTTTCTCTTTTTTAATAAAATATTAACCAAAACTTAGAAATCTTTTTTCAAAATTCAACGTTTATGATTAAAATAACAAATATGAAAACGAATACCGGATTAACATTGATGCTTAGTATTTTTATGGTTTTGATGGCAAGTTGTAGTCAAAAAACGAGCGTTTTGTTACCAACAGGCTCTTGGGTTTTGGTTTCAACTTACACTGACCAAAAAGCAAAATCTGACGCCGCAATTGAGGTTGGAAATATGTTTAACAATATTTCTAAAAAAGAAGCGCTTTTTAATTTTAATCAGAAAGGTGTTTTTACTGAAAAAACAAAACTCGGCTTGTTGAGTGGTGGTTTTATTATCGTCAAAAACGGTAACGAAATCATGTATAATTACAACGAAAACAGTAACCTCGGCACCTTAGAATATCCCGACAACAATTCATTTACAATCAAACTCGATAATGGAAAAGTAATGGAATTTGAGCGAAGTGAAGGGGTTGTAATTAATTAAGAAAATTAAGAGAATTAAGAAAATTAAAATAATAATTCTTAAAATATTTATTATTATTAAATAATGTAACTTATTGATTATCAATTAATTATACCATTTTTTATTTACCGATACAGAATTTTGAAAATATAGATTCTAGCAAATCATCTACTCCGACTTCACCAGTAATGGTGCCGAGTTCGTGCAGCGTACGGCGAATATCCATGGCCACAAAATCCGAACTGATGCCTTCATAAAGTCCACGCGTGACATCGTCTAATGATTGATGTGCTTTCTGTAAGGCTTCAAAATGGCGCGCATTGCTCACGATTGTATTTCCTGCTTGCACTTTGCCACCAATACCCAAATCGTAGAGTTTATGCTTTACGTTTTGCACATCTTTTTTGTCTTTTGCCGACAATACGATAAGCTCAAAAGGTGCTTCAAAAACGATTTTTGCAGCTTCCGTTATTTCATTTTTTTGAGTATCTGCTTCGCAACAATCTATCTTATTTAACAAGACTAAAACCTGTATAATATATTGATTTTCAGTGAGTTGTAACACTTCTTGCTTTATTTCGGAAGCTGACATCAAGGTACAATCCGCAACATATATAAGTATTGCAGCAGTCTTCACTTTCTCGAATGTTTTTTCGACGCCAATCGCTTCTATTTTGTCGCTTGCTTCGCGAATACCAGCCGTATCGATGAGGCGAAACTGAACGCCTTGCACGTTCAAAATTTCCTCGATTGTATCGCGTGTTGTGCCAGCAATCTCGCTCACGATGGCGCGATTTTCGTTAAGTAAGGCATTTAGCAAAGTCGATTTACCTGCATTGGGTCGGCCCACAATGACCGTCGTAACACCATTTTTTATGGCATTGCCAAGCGCAAAAGAATCCATGAGCGCAGCGATATACGTCTGAATTTTATGCACCAACACCTTCAAAGCTGTTCGGTCGGCAAACTCTACGTCTTCTTCGCCAAAATCGAGTTCAAGTTCTATTAGGCTTGCAAAAGTGATTAATTCGGAGCGCAAATGCTGCAATTCGTTGCTGAAACCGCCACGAAGTTGATGTACAGCTACCGAATGTGCAGCTTCGTTTTGGCTCGCAATCAAGTCTCCAACCGCTTCGGCTTGCGACAAATCTAATTGACCATTCAGAAATGCGCGCATCGTAAATTCGCCTGGTTCGGCCAATCGTGCGCCTTGCTCTATCATCAATTGTAGCAATTGTTGTTGTATATAAGGCGAGCCATGACAAGATATTTCGATGACATTTTCGCG
>JAYUJV010000035.1:0-1475 GCA_043764975.1 Saprospirales bacterium | reverse complement strand
ATATGCTCAACGCTTTTTTTATGTGTATTCCTTGGATGCTGTTCCATAATTTGCCACAATGGTCCATCAAACGGAAGCAATTTTCAGAATATGGCGGTCAAGCGATTCGCTTACTGGCGCTCATTTGTTTCTGGATTACGTTTGAATACATACATTTGCGCTGGGACATTAGCTGGTCGTGGCTCAACCTCGGCAATGCTTTTGCGACGAGTACGGACTGGGTGCAATGGTACGAATTTACTGGCGTATTCGGCGGTTGTCTTTGGATTTGGATGCTCAATATCTTGATATTCAGACTGATAGATCATTTTAAGTTGATTCAGAATGAAACCATTGAAGCATCAAAAGAAGTCTTATTACGATTCAAAGGCGCATTTTTGAGCGTGGTGTTGATTGTGTTGTTGCCTTGTATTGGTTCGTTTGCTATTTTATCGAAACGTTCGCAATACAAACCAGAAAATGGCATCAATGTAGTGGCTGTCAATCCGAACTATGAGCCGCATTTCGAGAAATTTTCGATTCCAGATACAGAGCAACTTGAGCGTTTTTTTGATTTGGCAAAGCCCAAAATAAACAATGATACGCGTTTTTTGTTATTTCCAGAAACAAGTTTTGGATATTACGACCTCAATACAATCCGCGAAGAAACAGTGATTCAACGCTTACAAACTTACTTAGATAGCTTTCCAAAACTAAGTTTAGTAACTGGTTTTGATGCTTATAAAACCTATCGACCAAGTGCAGATTTGCCAGCTTCGGTTCGTAAAACTGGACGTGGCTACATAGAACCTTACAATTTAGGCGCCATGATGCAGTCGCACGACCCTACGATACAGTATTATAAAAAATCAAAACTCGTGCCTGGCGCGGAGATTATTCCTTACCCTAATTTTTTTAGTTTTCTAAAACCCCTTTTTGAACGCTTTGGTGGC
Organism: Saprospirales bacterium; assembly: GCA_043764975.1. Classification (GTDB taxonomy): domain Bacteria; phylum Bacteroidota; class Bacteroidia; order Chitinophagales; family Saprospiraceae; genus JAYUJV01. The sequence goes on along the minus strand of JAYUJV010000035.1, from coordinate 543 downwards.
TCACTTGGCGGCATCGGTCGGCAAACAGAAGTAAGCGTTTTTATGAATAAAGAAGGCGTGAAAATCGGACCGCCGATTTGTTACGAAAGTATTTTTGGAGAATATTGCACAGGTTATGTCAAAAAAGGAGCGCAAGCGATTTTCGTGTATAGCAACGATGGTTGGTGGGACAACACGCCAGGTTACAGACAGCATTTGGCTTTTTCGGCCTTGCGTGCCATCGAAACCCGACGCTACATATTGCGCGCAGCTAACATGGGTAGTTGCGCGATTATTGATTGGCATGGTCATGTATCGCAAGCTACGCCTTACGGAAAACCAACTGCCATTAGCGGGACTATTTTCTTAAATAATGAAGAAACTTTTTATGTAAAATACGGCGATTATATTGGTTTTGCAGCCGTTTGTGGTGCAGTATTGGGTTTATTCAGTTTGATTTATCTTTTTTTTACAAAAAATAAAAACAAAAATGAAATATAAATTATTGATTTTCAATGTTTTAATAATTATATTATACACAATTGCTTGTAAAAAAGAGCCTGT
>JAYUJV010000034.1:0-4009 GCA_043764975.1 Saprospirales bacterium | reverse complement strand
AACACGCAACTTCCGATATGAATGAAAATGAAATCATCATAAAATGTCTGCAAGGCAATCCGTTGGCACAACGTTCATTGTATGAGCGGTTTGCAGGGAAGATGTATGGCGTTTGCTTGAGATATGCGCGCGATGGCGCGGAGGCGCAAGATATGTTGCAAGATGGTTTTGTGCGCGTGTTTCGTTACCTCGAAAAATATGAAGGCAAAGGAAGTTTTGAAGGCTGGATTCGCCGAATCGTGGTCAATGTTGCGTTGCGACACATCGAAGTATCGAAAATAAAATACGAAACATCTTACGAAAATATGCCCGAAGTGGCCACTCAACCAAGCGTTTTGCCTGCTTTGAGCGCCGAAGAAATGCTCGGGTATTTGCGTCGTTTGCCCAAAGGTTATCGCACGGTTTTTAATCTTTATGCACTCGAAGATTATTCGCATGCCGAGATAGCAACCGAACTGGGCATAAAAGAAAGTACATCACGTTCGCAATTGCTGAAAGCGCGATTGATGTTGCAAGAAATCATTTTAACTGAAAACAAAATCAACGTTTCATGAAAAACAACGACAACATAGACAAACTATTTCATAGCGAATTTGACAATTTCGTGCCGCCACCACCACCAGATGCGTGGGACAATATTGAGCGCCAAATTGCGAAAAAAGACAAGCGTCGCGCTTTTTTCTTTTGGTATTTTGTAGGCGGACTTTGCTTGCTATTAGCAGGTTTCAGCTATGGCTTTTATGCACGTGGCATACAGCAAAATACAGCTTCAAAAACAGAAACCTTGACCATAAACAAATCCTCAATTATTGAAAAAGTAAATACAAACGTGTCGCCTACATTGTTCAAAACGGTAAATTTTGAGCAACAAAATTTATCCACTAATAATGTTTCAAACCAAAAACATACAACACAAGTCACTAACAATCAATTATTTATAAATAAAAATAAAAAACAATTATTATTTAACAATTCAAAATTGATTATTCAAAAAAATAATTATTTTAATGAAAATATAACTAAAAGTACAACGCCAAGTACAATAAAAAATACAATAAAAAATGAGCTTGTAAACGTAGAATCAACTACAAGTGAAATATCAAAATCAGATATTAACATTGCTGAAAACACTAATAAAGCAAGCAATATTTTTGAAAAACAAACAGCTTTTTCCATGCTAAGTTTGAGCGTATTGAAGTTTGATTATGTACAAAAAATGATGCTTCAATTACCTAAAAAACCGATTATAGATTGTTTTAATTTCAAGAAGAAAAATAATGCGATTTATTATGTAGAAGCATTTTTTGGCCCAGAATATGCCATTCGCAAATTGAGTACAAAAGGCTCAGAGCCGAACAATTATATCCAAAGTAGAGAAGATTCTGAGCGCAATTTCATCGCCTACTCTACTGGGATTCGCGGTGGTTTGGTCACAAAATTTGGATTGGCAGTTCGCGGTGGATTGTCGCTCAGCCACAACGTGGAACGCATGGATTATGTGAATCTTTGGGAAAAACGAATCATAGAAACCAGAGATCCGATTAGTGGTGCAACCACGCAATCAGTTCAATTTGGCCAATATACTCGCAAAGTTTATAACCGCATCACGACTACCGATATTCCGTTGCAAATTGGGTTTGAAACGAACCACAAAAAAAGCAAATGGAATCAAGGCATATATATAGGCGGCATTTATAACATGGCAACTTACTCGTCTGGCGAAATTTTGAACCCAGCTGGTGTGCCGATTCGATTTGACAATATAAATTCACCTTACAGACTAAAAGGTGGTTATTCGCTTACGGCAGACCTGTTGTTGCGTTACGAACTCAATGAGCATCTTTCGATTACGATGGAGCCTTCGGTTCGGTATCAGTTAAAGTCAATCACAAAAGATGAATATCCATTGTCACAGAAATACACCAATGTTGGTTTGCACTTTGGGTTGAGATATGGGTTTTAGAGGGCCCCATCCCGACCTTCCCCAAAGGGGAAGGAGGAAGAATGTGGCAGCTAAATTAGATAAAAATTGCGATAATTAAAAAAATAATTTATTAAAAATAAAAAACCAGACAACGAAAAACAAACATAATGTATCTTATTGATATAAGCGCTTTTATAAAATACATTTCATTGAATATCAATACTTTATATTTAAAAAATTCAAAAATTAGTCATGAAAAAATATATTAAAATCATTTTATTTAGTGTGTCGATAATTGTATTTGGCACAGGTTGTTTTAAAGATTCGGAATCGTTTGTCACAAATTCAAAAATCGAAAATCCTTGGGCGAAGTTGCAACAAACGAGCGTAAAAGTAGTCGGCGAGGTAATAGACGAAAAAGGAAATCCAGTCGCTAATGCTGATGTAGCAGTCGGTAACCAAACCGTAAAAACAGACAAAAACGGTGTTTTTTTAATTCAAAAAGTAGATCAATGCTTAGAACACATCTATGCTAAGGTTACAAAAACAGGTTATTTTACGGGTTCGAGAAGTATGATTGGTACGGCAAAAGCAGTAAACAGAATGCAGATTATGTTGATGCAAAAAGAACAAATAAAGAGTATCAATAGTACAGACGGTGGCATCGTGAATGTAGATAAATTGACCATAAATTTTCCCAAAAATGGTTATATTGATGCAAAAGGTACAATTTATACAGGAAAAGTAAACGTAGCGGCAAAGTATTTAGACGTTCGTAAGCAAAATACGCTTTTGCAAATGCCAGGCGATTTGCGTGGCGTTGATACCAAAAACCAAATAAATGTACTCGGTAGCTACGGCATGGTCGCTTGCGAATTGACGGACGATAAAGGCAACGCGCTGAATCTTGGCAACGGAGCAGAAGCCGAAATTACGTTCCCGATTCTGAAAGAAGTCATGGCACAACGCCCCAATGATATGCCGCTTTGGCACTTCGACGAAACCATCGGTGTGTGGGCAGAAGAAGGCACGAGTAAGCTCGTAGGTGACAACTATGTAGGCAAAGTAAGCCACTTTTCTTTCTGGAACTGCGATTTTCCTTTTCCTTACATCAAGTTTGAAACCACGCTAAAAGATCAAAATGGTAATCCAATTGCAAACACAGTCGTATATTTAACTGTTCAAAACCCTGGCGTGGATTCGGTCAATAACTTTGCAGCAGGTATGACGAATGTCGATGGCTATATAGGTGGTTGTGTGCCGAAAGACAAAATTTTCAAATTGCAAGTCAAAGACCCACAATGTGCCGTGATTATATATGAGCAAACGATTGGACCATTCAGTCAAAACACTGTTTTCCCTCCTATTGTGGTCACTATTCAGCCCACAGCAGCGGTAACATACAAGGTCAGTGGCAAATTATTGGATTGTGCTGGCGCGCCCTTGGCTACGGGTTATGCGATTGTGGATTATTATACGCCAAACAATGTTATATATAGAAGCCAAGTTGTTTTTACGGATGCCAACGGGAATTTTGATAGCCAATTATTCGTTTCTTCTTACTGTAATTCAATTGTTAATATTAGCTCCGTGTGTATAAAAAGCTACGATCCAGCGAACTTAAAAGAAAGTGACGTCAAGACTTTTCCGATTCAAAAAGGCACAAATGCAATAGGCGATATAAACATTTGCAACACCATAGATGAGTATTTTTCGTATCAATATAACGGGAAAACAACGATTTTTAAAGATTACACTGCTACACTTGATTCATTGAATGGCAATATATCAATAATGATACAAGATAACACATCAAAATCAGTGATTACACTTATTGTAAAAGGCGTACAAAAACCATTTACGCCTGGCACTTACCTTACCAACCCTAGTACTTCTGTTTTGCAAGATAGTGGCAAATATTTTTATGTAGATTTTAGTAATAATCCACCTACATATATGATATTCACAAAAACGGCAAATAAGATTGGAGAGTATAACGAAGGCAGTTTTACATTAAGCCTACTCGAAGAAGGCTCGAATCCAAAAAATTATGTCAATTTTCCATTTACGTTTAGGTACAAACGA
>JAYUJV010000033.1:0-1481 GCA_043764975.1 Saprospirales bacterium | reverse complement strand
AAGGTATGGGAACAATGCCCGAACGTGGCGCATATCCTGAGTATTTTGAGCAATTGCAAGGCGAAAAAGTGACAAACGACATTTTTGAAGGCATAAATACCACTTGGACACGTGTAGAAGGCGGCGCTTGGATTGCCGTTATTTTAAAAGACGTTGAAAAAGATTTTAATTATAACAATCCAGCTGCTAGTGTAAATAAATTGATTGATGCGTATAAACTCATCGAAGTTTTGCCCGATAGTTATTGGAAACGAGTAAAATTAGAAGACATAAAGCAAATTATAAAGGCTTGTATGGGACTTTATCTGGAAGTTTCAACTGCTGAACCATACATTGCACCAGGTCAATTGCTGAACGTAACGGTAGAAGCGACCAATCGCTCAAAGGTAGAAACGACCGTAAAAGCCATTACTTTTTTGAATACCGAAAAAGATACTGCTCCGAATTTACATTTGGATTACAACAAAGCCAATAAGTTCAAAATGGTAGTTGGTGTTCCTGATAAAATGACTTATTCGGGACCATATTGGGTTGGTCAGCCACACCCAATCGGAATGTATAAAGTTGATAATCAAGAGTTTAGAGGTTTGGCAGAAACGCCTCGCCCATTGCAAGCGAAGTTCTCGGTTTTGCTCGGTGATCGCTTAGTAGATTTCGTGACGCCAGTCGTAAATCGCTATGAAGACAATGCCAAAGGTGAAATGTATCGCCCATTGGAGGTCATGCCCGAAGTATTTGTGAGCCTTTCCGAAAAGGCATATATTTTTCCAGATTTTAGTTCTAAAATCGTAAAAGTGACCGTAAAAGCTGGTGCAGAGAACGTAAAAGGTGCTGTAAGTTTGGGTACATTGACAGGTTTTATATTAGCACCCAATAGTTTTGATTTTGAGTTGAAAACAAAAGGTGAAGAGAAAACTTTCCAATTTTCGGTCACGCCAACTGGTTCGGACACGCAAGGCCAATTGAATGCCATTGCGACCGTAAACGGCAAAACATACAGTAAGGCCTTGACTACAATCGCTTACGGACACATTCCGACGCAAATGGTGTTGAGAGATGCCAGTGCTAAAATTGAGAAAGCAGATATTCGCCGCGATAAACGTAATATCGGTTATATTATGGGTGCAGGCGATGATATTCCTGAATATTTACGTCAGATTGGCTACGATGTGAGTCTTGTAAAAGAAGAGGATTTTGAAAATCTTAAAAAATATGATGTTATTATATCGGGTATTCGGGCGTATAATACGGTCGAAAAAATGAAATTTTATCAACCCAAATTGATGGATTACATCAATAATGGTGGTACATATATTGTGCAATACAACAATAGTAGCGAAATGATGGTCGATAATCCAGCGCCATATCCACTCAAAGCATCGCGCGACCGCGTGACGCTCGAAGATGCAGAAGTGCGTTTGCTCAAACCCGAACATCCAGTGCTAACCACGCCCAACAGAATCTCGTCGAAGGATTTTGAA
>JAYUJV010000032.1:0-4012 GCA_043764975.1 Saprospirales bacterium | reverse complement strand
AAATGTCGAAACGTTTTCAAAATATGAACTTGGCGCGCGAAGGTTACATTTTTATCACGCAAGATGTGCGAGGTAAATACATGAGTGAAGGCGAATTTATGGACGTTCGCCCATACAACGCAGAGAAAAAGGGTACTGAAACCGACGAAAACTCAGACACTTATGACACCGTTGATTGGTTGGTCAAAAACGTGCCAAACAACAATGGTCGCATCGGAATTTACGGGATTTCGTACCCAGGTTTTTATGCTACAATGAGTTTGATGAACGCACACCCAGCCATAAAAGCGGTTTCGCCACAAGCACCAGTTACAGATTGGTTTATCGGCGATGATTTTCATCACAATGGCGCTTTGATGCTCATGGATGCCTTCAGTTTTTATAGCGGATTCGGTAAAGCACGTCCAAAACCAACGACCGAAAACGCCGACGGTTTTGAATTGCCAACGCCTGACAATTATGATTTTTATTTAAAATTAGGTTCTATTAAAAATGTAAACGATAAATATTTCCACAACGAAATCAAGTTTTGGAACGACCTAACGCTACACCCAAATTATGACGAATGGTGGCGCGCGCGCAATATTCGTCAGCATTTGGCTGGCGTAAAACCTGCAGTCTTGGTTGTTGGCGGCTTGTTCGATGCCGAAGATTGTTTTGGCGCTTTCAGAACTTATGAAGCGATAGAAAAACTAAATCCAGCTTATGCCAGCAATCGTTTGGTTATGGGGCCTTGGTTTCATGGCAATTGGGGCGGACGCGGCGATGGTTCATCGCTTGGCAATGTCGCTTTCAATAGCAAAACGGCCGAATATTATCAAGAAAAAATAGAAGCGCCTTTTTTTAATTTTCATTTGAAAGATAAAGGTACAAACTCGCTTCCCGAAGCAACGGTTTTCCAAACTGGCTCGAACGAATGGAAAAACTATGCCAAATGGCCACCAGCTGAATCGAGTATGAAAAAAATGTATTTTCAAGAAAATGGTGTCTTGAATTTTAATCAACCACTTGCCGCAAGCAGTTTTGATGAATATGTTAGCGATCCGAACAAACCCGTTCCTTACACCGAAGATGTGCATAAAGATCGTACACGCCAGTATATGACTGATGATCAACGTTTTGCATCGCGCAGACCAGACGTGATTGTGTATGAAACCGAAGTTTTGAAAGAAGATATGACAATATCGGGAACAATCAACGCTAACCTATTTGTAAGCACAACCGGTACTGACGCTGATTTTGTGGTCAAAATTATTGATGTTTTTCCAGACGATTCTCCTACTAATGGCGTGAGTAAAGTGCCAATTGGCGGTTACCAGATGCTCGTGCGAGGCGAAATCATGCGCGCGCGATTCCGTCGTAGTTTTGAAAAACCGACGCCGATGACGCCGAATAAACAAACAGATGTTACGTTCCAATTGCCTGACGTAAATCATAGTTTCAAGAAAGGACATAAGTTGATGATACAAGTTCAAAGTTCTTGGTTTCCGTTGGCAGATCGTAATCCACAAACTTTTGTGGATATATATAATGCAAAAAGTACGGATTTTGTGAAAGCAACACATCGTATTTATCATGAAAAAAACTTTATGTCGAATGTGGAGTTGCCGATAGTGAAGTAAAGACCTCCCTAACCCTCCAAAGGAGGGAAAACTTGGCGTGATGTTCTTTAGATGAGGTTTAGTAGTAAAAAATTAACGTTTTGTATAAAATATTGCTATTTATGTAGCGTTTTAGTTTTAAACGATTATTTTTACAAAAAACATTGGTTTTAAAATAAAGGTTTTTTAAATTTTTTGTGTAGTAAATTTAAAATGTCTGTTTTTATGTCAATTATTATTTTATATCAAGTATGAAAGTATTAAATATTACAATTTTTATAATATCTAAATAGGTCATTATTAGATAATTATCTCGACTTGCATACTTAATACTCCAATACTTAATACTTTTGACTAATTCAAAAAACTTACTACGCTATGTATCTCTACAAAAAAATTAAAAGAACCAAAATAAATTACTTATGAATAAGATATTGCTATTTGCCATTTTAGGCATGATTTCAATGACGGCTTGTACGCGTAAAGTTGCGAAAGTTGTGGTGAAAGACGATGTAACAACAGAAGTAACAAAACCTGAAAAACCAGCTGTTGATGACAATAGTCGTACACCAAAAGGTGTTTATCCTGTTATAAAAATGAAGCGTGGTGCTTGTTATGGCCAATGCCCTTCGTATGATGTGTCCATCAATTCAGATGGTTCGGTGGATTTTGTGGGTTATGCTTTTGTCAAAGATTTGGGTGCAAATCGTGGAAATGTGAGTAAAGATGTCTTGAAAAAGCTAATAGACAAAGCACGTGAAATCGATTACCTTGGCATGGAAAATGAATACCCAATCAACGGCAAAAAAATTGACGATTTACCGACTATTTCTACACAAGTTATCATCGGCGATATGGTCAAAAACGTGACTGATCATTTTGATAGTCCGCCAGCATTACAAGCGTTTGAGGTTATGATAGATGAAGTCGTTAGAGGTATTGAGTATAAACGAGTCGAAGTTGAAAAAAAATAAACTATTCATAATCAACGCTTTATGTGTTGGTTTTATCAATAAATCTAAAGCCAATTTCGTTTACTCGATGTTGGCTTTTGGTGTTTTAATTACTTGCATTTGGTCTTGTGGTCAGATTAAAAATGAAAATCAAAAAAAGGTTTTTCATTTCAATCAACACAATGCAGTTACTTCGCTCGATCCTGCGTTTTGCAAATCGCAAGCCAATATTTGGGTCGTCAATCAGCTATATAATAGCCTTGTGCAACTCGATGATAGCTTGAATATAAAGCCTTGTATCGCCAAATCGTGGCACATCAGCAACGATGGTTTGACCTACGAATTTACGTTGCGCAACGATGTTTTTTTTCAAGACGACAACGAAGTTTTTCCGAAAGGGCAACATAGAAAATGTATCGCCGCAGATGTCGTTTATGCTTTCAATCGTATCATTTCGGCAGATTTATCTTCGCCAGGCAGTTGGGTTTTCAAAGGAAAAATAGATGAAAAAAATCCATTTTCTGCACCCAATGATTCTACGTTTATTTTAAAACTGAATAAACCTTTCCGCCCGATGCTTGGTATTTTGACCATGCAATACTGCTCGATTGTAGCAAAAGAAGCGGTCGATTATTGGGGCAAAGATTTTCGGGCACATCCAGTCGGAACTGGGCCATTTTACTTGAAAAACTGGATTCAAGGTCAGGCTTTATTTTTGAAAAAAAATGAACTTTATTTTGAAAAAGATAAAAACAACATCGCGCTACCCTATCTCGATGGCATCCGAATGAGTTGTATTTCGGAACGTAAAACGGCTTACTTAGAGCTGATAACCAATAAGTTAGATTATCTTTTTGGTCTTGAAAGTTCGTACGTCAATCAACTCGTGACGGCCAAAGGCGAGTTGCAACCTGCACAACGCGAGCGTTTCAATTTCAATAAATCGCCTTATCTCAATTCGGAATATATTGGATTCAATACGCAGCAAAATAATGCGGCATTAATGAATAAAAAAGTGCGTCAAGCCTTAAATTATGCCCTTGATCGCAAGTCGATGCTGAAGGCATTGCGCAACAGCGTTGGCGTGGCGGCCAATGCAGGTTTTGTGCCAAAAGGCTTGCCGAGTTTTGATCCAAGTATCGTGAAAGGTTATTATTTTGACCCAGATAAAGCGCGGAATTTGCTCGCCGAAGCTGGTTATCCGAATGGTAAAAATATGCCCGAAATCAATTTACTCACATCGCAAGATTACTTGGATTTGTGTACATTCATCGCGCACCAATGGAGCGAAATTGGCGTAAATTGCAAAATTGATGTCATGGAAGCCGCAACGTTGCGCGAAATGATGAGCAAAGGTCAAGCGCCCATGTTTCGTGGTTCGTGGTTGGCTGATTATCCAGATGCAGAGAGTTTTTTAGGCGTTTTTTATAGCAAAAATCCTTCGCCACCCAATTATAC
>JAYUJV010000031.1:0-4031 GCA_043764975.1 Saprospirales bacterium | reverse complement strand
CCTGAAAATAACGATTACATGGAACACAATTAAATTGTCTAACCGTGACTTCTAGCCATACTTCACGACCTGATATATCTAAATCTCGTACACTGTGTAGTGCCTTTTGATTCACTTTTTCACATGCCTTTCCACAATTTGGACATGGGCGATCTTTCTCTCCTTTTTTTACAAAACATTCAATAAATATTTTGTTCTTTTCTATCTTTACGTTTGTTATCTTTACGTCTGATAAATTTAATAATAATTCGTATGTGATATAATCTTCCATCTGCAAATTTAGCACTTTTTTCTTTATTCCACTAAAATTGTCAGACAACCTAAGATTATTACAATTTTTCTCTAACTTGGTATAAATACCAATTGATTTAGACACGAATTTTAAAAACAATTTTACAAATTCCACGAATTTAGAATCTACGCACACGAATTTTTTTAATTTTTAATTAAAAAAATTCGTGTGATTCGTTAAATTAGCTTTGAAATTCGTGTTTAAAATTATTTTAAAGAATGCTTTTTTGAAATTAACTTCGTTTAAAGGTTTGTTGTTTATCTTTTGATTTTACTAATTTTTGAAACAAAGTTTCAAAATACAAATTAAACGAATTTTAAAAACAAACTTAATTTGTACTGTTTTCGACAGCAAGACGCATTTAAAAATTCAAAATTAATTATTTTAAAATAAGTAAACAAATATTTACAACTAAAAACAATTTTATTTAAAAATGTTTTATTTTTACCATCAAAATAAACGTTTTTTTATGAAAATAAAACATTTTGCAATTGCTTTGCTAATATTTAGCTCGCTTTCGCTAAAAGCGCAAAAAACAGATGACGATGCGCTGTTTATCCGAAATATATACGATAAAAGCCTTACGCAAGGTCAATCTTACGCTTGGTTGAAACACCTGACGACCAAAATCGGTCATCGGCTGAGTGGTTCGCCGCAGTACTTGTCGGCGGTGGAGTTTTCGCGCCAGATGCTCGATAGTTTGGGTGTAGATTCTGTTTGGCTTCAACCTTGTATGGTGCCACATTGGATACGTGGTGAAAAAGAGTCTGTGCGCATCCTCAATTCGTCAATTATGGGTACGCTTGAACTCAATGTGTTGGCACTCGGCGGCACAGTGGCGACACCTCGAAATGGTATTAGTGCCGAAGTTATAGAAGTACATAGCCTCGATGAGGTCGAAAAATTAGGTCGAAAAGCGATAGCGGGTAAAATTGTGTTTTACAATCGCCCCTTAGATCCGACCAAAATTTCTACTGGCGAAGCGTATGGCGGCGGCGTAGATCAACGATATGCTGGCCCTGCAAAAGCCGCTACTTTTGGTGCAGTGGCCGTTTTGGTACGCTCCATGACTACGGCATCGGACGATATTCCGCACACAGGTTCTACGGCACATGACGACGGCAAAATGATCCCTGCATTGGGCATCAGCACCAATCACGCCGATTTGTTGAGCCGATTGTTGCAGTCCGAAACGGTGCGCGTAAATGTGCAAACCAATTGTCAATGGCTAAAAGATGAGCCAGCTTATAGCGTCATCGGCGAGTGGCGCGGTAGTCAAAAACCGAATGAGTATATCATGATTGGTGGTCATTTGGACTCTTGGGACGTTGGACAAGGTGCACATGATGACGGCACTGGCTGTGTACAAAGCATGGACGTACTGAATGTCATGAAACGCATTGGCTATCGCCCAAAACATAGTATTCGTTGTGTGTTGTTCGCAAATGAGGAAAACGGTTTGCGTGGTGGTAATAAATATGCCGAAGAAGCCTTACGAAAAAAAGAAATACACATAGCAGCCATCGAATCTGACGGTGGTGGTTTTACGCCGCGTGGTTTCACGATGGAAGCCGAAGAAGATGTGTTTGTGAATAAATTTAAACGGGTGAACCAATGGTCGAATCTACTTGAACCTTATGATTTGAGTTTGCGAAAAGGTGGAAGTGGTGCAGATATTAGTCCGTTGCGAAAGCAAAAATCCTTGCTGATTGGCTTTAAAGTCGATCCGCAGCGATATTTTGATATTCATCACACGCAAGCAGATACTTTTGATAAAGTCAATAAACGCGAATTGGAACTTGGTGTGGCAGCCATCACGAGCCTTGTTTACTTGATAGATAAATACGGTTTGGAATAAAAACGATAGGAAATAAAAACACAAAAGCCTTATAAGTGATTAACTTACAAGGCTTTGTGTTTAAATCTGGAGGTTCCAAACGGATTCGAACCGCTGTAGGAGCTTTTGCAGAGCTCTGCCTAGCCACTCGGCCATGGAACCATATTTAAAATTCGATTGCAAATATACGACTTTTTTTGCAATTGTAAATAGTTGTATCAAAAAATATTCAAAAAAGATGCCAATATTTTTTAAATCAATCTAAAATCATATCATTTTTTTCAAAAATAAAGTCTTTTTTTAGTGCTTTTATGTTGATAATGAGGTAATTATGATTTTTAAAATATATTTTCATAAAATAATATTTATTTCTGAAAAATCAAAATGTAAAATTGTAAAATACAAAATGTAAACGAAAAAAGCTATGCAAAGTTGCATAGCTTTTTAAATTATATGTCATAATTTCTGACAAAAACTTCTGTTTTTCGCTTCCCTTTTCCGCCTGCACTTAATTGCATATCGTGATTTTCAACAATCCAGTTATACTTTTCAGCATACTCTGTAACCACATCTGACGGATAACAAGTGAGTAAAAACTTACCTTCTAATTTAGCAACTACATCTAACAAAGCAATAAAATCTTCTTTAGTGTAGCCTTTGTAATGCCCCATATCGGCATTAAAGTAAGGCGGATCAATGAAATGAAAAGTATCAGGATCATCATGCCGAGTCAATACATAAAGCGCATCTCTACTTTCTATAAATGTATTTTTTAAACGATTTTCAATTTCTTGATTATACCTTTCGCCTTTATTATTAAAGGTTTTGATAGGTTTTAGTGATGAACTTGGTGTGTTCATTTGATTATCAAGGATTGAAAACATAGAGGTATTTGCTAAATAGTAAAAAGACCATGCTCTTTTAACCTTAGAAAACATCTCTGGATGCTGGCGGATAACCATTGCTTGATCGTGATTAAGACGACTAAATTTAGACGACTTGATAAGTCTATCTAATTGTCTAAATCGGATTTTCGTAACTTCATAAAAATTAGAAACGAAGTTATCCAAGTCGTTAATAATTTCAATTTCAGATGGTTCTTTACTCCAAAAAACTGCACCACCACCCAAAAATGGCTCGACATATTTTTTATGTTTTGGAATAATTGGTAAAATTTTGGGCAACAAAAGTTGTTTGCCTCCCCAATAACTAATCGGTGGCCTTACGTGTATGGGTACACGTGGCCTTGCTGATTTTATCATAATTTCGGTTTTTAGATAAAAAATTATTTAATGATACATTGTATTAACTTTGATATTTGTATGCGTTGCTTGCATGGTTTTTATAAAATAAATTTCTCCATTTGGCTTTATTTTTATTACGCAAATGGCAGCAGGATTACTTGGATTATCTACTACACAAGTTCCATAAATTTCTTTGTTTGGTCGATATTCAATAGGTAATATACAAGCCAATTCAGTATATCCGACTCCTCCAGTTTCAAAATCAGCTGAGACTTCAAAAGTTGAAATCAATGATTTTAGCGTAGCATTTTTCGAGTAAAAAAATTCACTATTTTGAATACTCCAAAGGTTTTGAAGAACTACATTATTGTATATATTTTGCTCACTGTATTTGTTTTGTAAAAGGACTTCAATCGAATCTGAAATGTTTTTTATGCTATCAACATCAAGTCCTATTTGTGTGCTAGATTGTACTACTATTCGGCGTACTTCATGCGACTCGTGAACTACATTATTTGCATAAATACGAGTTCCTGTTGATGCGTATTGAGTATCAATAATAAACTCCATAGGCGCGCCACTTTGTGCGAATATTCCTTGTTGCAAAGGGCAATAAATAACCTCGTAGTTGTAGAGTAAATATCCTTCTGAAACTTCA
>JAYUJV010000030.1:0-4039 GCA_043764975.1 Saprospirales bacterium | reverse complement strand
TTATGATTTTTAAAATATATTTTCATAAAATAATATTTTTTTAACATATTTTAAAAATAATGAAAGTAACTGGCTTCACTTTTATCCGAAACGCCATCATTTACGATTATCCCATCGAAGAAGCGATTCGCTCTATCTTGCCTTTGTGCCATGAAGTGGTCGTGGCGGTCGGTGCATCTGATGACGATACGCTCGCTTTGATACAAAGTATAGATGCCACAAAAATACGAATCATAGAAACGACTTGGGACGATTCGTTGCGCGAAGGTGGTCGTGTACTAGCACTCGAAACTGATAAAGCATACGCGGCTATCGCTGCGGATTCGGATTGGTGCATCTATATACAAGGCGACGAAGTGTTGCCTGAGTGGGAAATCGAAACGGTGCGCACTGCCATGCAGCGCTACCAAAACGACGATAGGGTAGAGGGGTTGTTGTTTCATTACAAGCACTTTTATGGCTCGTATGACTACATTGGTGCATCGCGCCGTTGGTATCGGAACGAGATACGCGTGATTCGAAAAGACCCTAATATTTGTTCATACAAAGATGCACAAGGCTTTCGGAAGCACAACCAAAAACTAAATGTAGCACAAATCGAAGCTACCATACATCATTACGGTTGGGTAAAGCACCCTTCGGTGCAGCAACATAAACAATTGAATTTCAATAAGTTGTGGCACTCCGATACTTGGGTCAATGACCATGTGGCACAAGTCGCTACGTTCGATTATGGTGTAGTAGATCGCTTACATCGCTACACACAATCGCATCCCGAAGTGATGCAAAACCGCATCAAAAAAACAAATTGGACTTTCGATTTTGATCCAAGCCAACGCAAAATCTCCCTCCGTTATCGCTTTTTAGAATGGGTAGAATCTGTAACGGGTTGGCGCATTGGCGAGTATAAAAATTATAGAAAGTTGTGATAAACAAAAAGATTGTATGACAATTTTAGTGGAATAAAACTTTTAAGCAAAACTATTTTTTAGTAAAATTAATTCCAAGAAAAAAAACATAAAAATCGAAGATTTTAATGCTCTTACTCTGCGTTCTCTGCGCCTCTGCGTGAAAAAACAATTGCAATAAGCAATTAAAATCTCAAAATGAGAATCAATGTAAGTGAATAAAATACCCTCCACTAAAATTGTCATACAACCCAAAAAAAAGCATTGCTTCATGCAATGCTTTTTTTATTTACTTTTTGTTTACCAATCTCCACCTGCGCCGCCGCCGCCGCCGCTACCGCCGCCAAAATCGAAGCCACCGCCACCGCCCCAATTGTCGTTGTCGTTGTCGTTTCTGCGATTGTCGTAATAGCCACCGCCAGTGTTGATCCAACCGCCGCCGCTGTTGTTCCATGGACTGTGTCCACGCCTCGAAACCATCGTGTTGCCATTTCGATTGGCGCGATAGATGATAAATAATATAAACAAGACCATCAAAATGATGAATAACCCATCACCACCTCCTGCGTTTTGGTTACTATCATCGCCTTGGTATTCGCCACGTGCGGCTTGAATGATGCTCGTAGTGGCATCGTCAAAGCCTTGGTAGTATGCTTTTTGCCGAAAGGCAGGTTTTATGTCTTGGTCAATGATGCGTTTGCAAATCATATCGGGCAACACGCCCTCCATGCCATAGCCAGTACTGATGTATATTTTTCGGTCTTCGATGGCACAAAGTAACACAATGCCGTTGTCTTTTCCCTTTTGGCCAACCCCCCAATCCCTCAAAATCTTGAGCGCGACTTCTTCCATGGCATAATCGCCTACGGACTTGACGGTCACGACCACGATTTGCGTAGATGTGCTGTCCATGTAGCTTTTGAGTTTTTGCTCAAGTTGCTGCGTTTCGCCACTATTCATCACACCCACGAGGTCGTTTACGGTGCGTGCTGGCGAAGGTCGATTGGGAATGTTTTGAGCCACAAGGCATTTTGCCAAGAGCGCAAAACAAAGTAAAAATAGCGATTTTAGTTTCATTATTGTTTAGCCGTTGGCTCTTTTACAAGTTTAGTGAGCGAGTCGTATAAGGTTTTTACCTTTTTGAGCATTGCGGTATCTTTTGCAGCCACTGTTCCGCCCCAAGTCATGCGACATTTGGTAGAGTCGGTCGTCATACCCACAAAGCTATAGATATTGCCTGGGTTGTTGTACTTAAAGGTCGAAATATCGGTACAAGCCTTGAAGCATTTTTTGGCACTTTTAGCGCCGATTTTGACCATTTCGGCATATTCACCTTTGGTACTTTTACTAAAAAGCTGACCATTTTCGAGTAATACGAAAGTGGTTTCTTTACCTGCAAAACCGCCGCCATTGCCAAATTGTAGCTGAGTAGCAGGTAATTTGTCGGCTGTATGTTTTACGGTTTTGCACTCCATGAGCGTCATCAATAACAATAGAGAAAGACTGATTTGGAATATTGACTTCATCATTTTTTGTTTGGATATAAAGATAGTTTTGTTTCAGACCTTAAAAGTAGGTATTTATTTTTATTTTTTATAATCCAATAGTAATAATACAATCATAAGGTCGTAAAAATTCCATTTTTAAGTTAAATATTTGCAAATCTTAGATTTAAATGTTGTAAATTCAAATAAAGTATGTAATTTTGAATAATATTTGAATTAAAAATTATTTTATAAAAAATTAATAAAGAAAAAAATGAAAAAATTATTGTTTTCAGTAGCTTTTTTAGCGTTTGCAGCTTTTGGCGCAAATGCACAATGTACAAAGTCTTCAAAGGCTTGTTGCTCAAAAGATAAGATGGGTACAGCGGCTTGTCCGAACCCAACTGGCGGTACAGCTTCGGCAACTACATCTGCTTCAGAAGTGGGTATGGTAAAGAAAGTAGCGGCTACTTCGGCAGAAGCAAAACCTGCTTGTTGCGCACATGGTGCAGCGAAGGCTTGCAATGGCGAAAAGGCGACTAAAACAGCTTCGGCTGCAGTAATAGCACCAGCGGTTCAGACTGAAATGTTGGCAGTACCTACGTCTAATAATAACAACTAATTTAATTAAAATAATTAAAGCAATTAAGGAAATTAAAATAATATGCTGATAATTAGTATTTTATGTTGTTTTCTGAGTTAATAAAAGTTGTTAAAAAGAAAAGCCATCTTAGAATGTTTCTAAAATGGCTTTTTCTATGTCCCGAAAGGTGTTGCTTATGCTTCTACTGTTGGGATTACGTTAAACTTGATGTTTGCAGATACTTCTTTGTGCAATACAACAGTTGCTGTATGAGAACCCAATTCTTTTACATCATCAGCCAATACAACTTTACGACGCTCGATGTCTAAACCTAATTGCTCACGGATAGCAGAAGCTACCTGTACATTAGAGATACTACCGAACAAACGACCACTTGCACCTGCTTTTGCAGTAATAGTCAATGTTGAGCCTTCGATTTTTTCAGCAATTGCCTTAAAATCACCCATCATTTTTGATTCTTTTGCTTCTGTCTGACGGATCATCTCCGCAGTATGCTTCAGATTTTGCTGGTTGGCAACGATTGCCATACCTTGAGGGATAAGGTAGTTACGACCAAAGCCGTTCTTAACCTTTACTACCTCGTGCTTGTCGCCTACGCGATCTATATTTTTTAAAAGTATTAGTTCCATGATTGACTAAACATGATTTATTTGATGAATAAAATTCTATTTCAACAAGTCAGCTAAGTACGGAAGGAAAGCTAAGTGACGAGCACGCTTTACAGCCGTAGAGACTTTACGTTGATATTTTAGGGAGTTACCCGTGATACGACGAGGAAGGATTTTACCTTGCTCGTTTATAAATTGCAAAAGGAAGTCTGCGTCTTTATAGTCAATATATTTGATGCCGAATTTCTTAAAACGGCAGTATTTCTTACGCTGTGATCCGATGTTCGGATTGCTCAGAAACTTAATATCGTCTCTTGATGCCATTGTATGATGCGTTTAAATGATTTTAAAATAAAAATAAATAAAAAATTAAAATAACGAGTGCGGAATATTATTCTGCTGTCTCAACTGGTGCGTCCATTTTATCCATTTCTG
>JAYUJV010000029.1:0-4059 GCA_043764975.1 Saprospirales bacterium | reverse complement strand
ACAGCAGGTTTTATTTTCACATCATCTTTTGGTCCTTCTTGCGCTGGATCTTTAGGTTTGTTTGGATCTTTATAACCATATCTTACACCAGATTGTGTGGTCACATCTATCGACGAACCAATTGATACATAAGGTTTTATATATTTAATATTTATGTTTGGATACCAGCGAAGCGTTAGAGGAACGGTAAAAGTATTGCGTTCTATGTGTGCAAACTCATGACCGTTTTTATCTGGTTTGGGAAACGTTTTTGGCAAACTATCTTTATAATCTTGATCGTTGCGTTGTGCAAACTGAAAACCTGTCAATATTTTCCAAGATGGTGAAAGTCCTATTTGAAGGCTTGCACCAATTGAATTTTCATCAAATTTTCCGAATATATTTGTACCAAAATCTATCGAAACCGCATCGGTAGTCAATTTCATTTTTGAACGTGCGGGCTTTATTTTTATTGGTTCATCATCTTCAAATACCTTTTTGATGGTTGCTTTTGGCGCTGCAACTATTTCAGCTACAACTGGTGTTTCGGCTTTGATTTGAGCCGAATCCGCAGTTGGATTTGCTGCAACAATTTCCGAAGTAGCAGGAACTTGTGCAGCAGTTTCTGCAACTGTTTTTACAGCCGTATCGCTTGTATTTGTAGCGTTTGTTGTCGTATTTTCAGCCTTATTTTTTACAACTTCATTTTCATGAATACTTGATTTTTCTGATTTTTTTAAATCTTCTACGCCAGATTGATTGACTTTATTTGGAGTATTTATATCAGCTAAATTATTTTTTGAAACATTATTTTCTATCTTATTTTTAACAATATTTGTATTGTTATTTACATCAATATTTAATTTTTCTTTACTTTTAAATAATTGATTATTAGCAATTTGTGTTGCGTTTTTAGAAAAATTATTTTCAGTTTTGTTTGCATAAGTTGTCCGCACCACATTGTGATAAATGGTGTCATATACCACCACTTTATGCTGTGTAGTGAGCGTATCTATTTTGACGACAGTCTGCGTTGTGGTCGTTGCGGCATTAGAAACTTGCTGCAATCGGGACTGCAACCAAACGTTCCAAGCCAATAGCGGAATCAAGGCCAAATAAGCCAAACGATGCCAAGCGAACGGCGTTTTGGGCGTTGGCACAGCATCTAAACGGGCAGCGAGTGCGTCCCATTGTTTGCCATCGTAAGGGATGTCGCGCGGCGTGTCCATGCTATCGCGCAAGCGATCATTTAGGTAGTTATCTTCCATGAATTATATTTTATATGGGTCAATAATTCGTAAAATGAGCAATTGTATTTAAATTATTTTAACACGAATTACACTCTAATTTACGAATTACACGAATTTTATTTTTTCAAATTTTACAAAGATTAAAACAACGTTTTAATCCAACTTACTATAAATTATTGGTCTTTAATAAAGACTAAGCGACAAAAATGACTAACTGACATTTTTTGACTAAAAATTTAACCTCACTCAAAGTAATCGGCCAATATGACTTGTAGTTTTTGTTTTGCCTTATGGTAAAGCGTTTTTGCACCGCCTTCGGTGATGTTTAGTTCGGTCGCAATCTCATGAAATTTGAGTCCTTCGATGTTGTGTAGCAAAAAAACAGTCCTATAACTTGGCGCTAACTTGCTGATAACCAACAATATATCGTCGGTCTCGAACTTACTAAACACCGACGAGTAAGTCGGTACTTGATACGCCACATCTTCCATTTCGACACTCATTTCGTTTGCATATTTCCGATTGTGATCTATGGCCGTATTGATGACAATCCGTCGCAGCCACGCCTTAAACGGCGAATCTTCTTTATACTGATGTATGTTCAAAAAAACCTTAAACATCGCATCATTGTAGATAGATTTGGCGGTGTCCGAATCCGACACATAATGTATAGCCACAGTGATACCATACGCATAAAATAAGCGATATAGCTCCTCTTGGCTTCGTCGTTCCGATTTTCGGCAACCGTCTAATAAATTATCTACTGTTTTTTCATTCATTTCTGCATACAATACGTTATGATTCGGATTTTAGTTTCCTATCGGAAACAGTAGCAACGAATTTATTCGTTGTGGTACTTCAAAACACATCACGTTAACATATTTTCACATGGGTTTTTCATAAATATATTTGAACGTATCATCACGATTGTAAACCGTGAATGCCATCACGCGTAGGGACAGGTCGCGACCTGTCCCTACAACGCGCGATGGCATTCGCGATAAAAAGAGCCTTATTTTTTTAATAACAATACATTTGTGAAAAACCAACATATTTTTTAATTCCCTTCATTTTTTTAATTTTTTTAATTCAAATTCAGTTTTGTCGAATTACTTTTTTAATTACAAAATAATTGAGGATCAAAAACGAAGAAAAAACGAGTGTAAAGGCCAATATTTCGCTGTCTTGTACTGGATAAAAATCTTGATCTTGCAACTCATTGAGCAAAGAGAGTGGTTTTGTGAACACTTCCCACGAGTTCCAACGCAGGTATCGACCTACATATACGCCGACGCTACACGCTATGAGCGTCACGAACGTCAGCACATTCGCAAAAAAACGACTATAAAGTTGTGTCGTGATGCGCTCAATGGTCATCAAAGACAAAAAGCCAAGGAAAAAACCATTGTATGAATAAGAAAGTAAGAGCATCAAATCGTACCAAAAAGGTGCGCCAGGTTTTGGTTTCAAGTGAAATAAATCCGTCAAGATATAAGGCGAATTTGGAAAAAACAAGAGCCAAAACGCTACAAAAAGCCAAAATAACCACTTTTTTTGCTTAAAATCAATCAAATTCATACTTTCGCTCACTATATATGGTATCAGCGCCAACAACAAATTGATAAACAAAAACAAATACGTTTTGCGTCCAGTCATCTGAAAACGATAGGTAGAAAGAAAAACACTAAACGCCATAGAAGCGAATAGGTAGAGATATTTTTTCATAAGGTATTTTTTTATTTGTAAAACAACAAAAAATCGTTTTCAAAACGTAATTTTTTACATTTTTATTTACTTTTTCAATTAAAAATTCAAGAAAAATAAGTTTTGGCTGAGTTTAATTTTACATACTCAGCCAAAACTACTATATTTACACCACTTTTGGCTGAGTATGATTTTATATACTCAGCCAAAACTATAAATTTGAAAATAAATAAAGTTTTTAAAAAACTATTTTTATGAACAATGTCATCGGTAGAGCAAACGAAATACGTATTTTAAAATCGCTTTTGGCATCGCCCAATGCGGAATTGGTGGCGTTGTATGGTCGCAGAAGGGTTGGTAAAACTTTTCTAATTCGGAACGTATATGCTAAAGAAACGGTGTTTGAATTTACTGGTCTGAATGGCGTGAATTTAGCGACGCAACTCGAAAATTTTAGC
Organism: Saprospirales bacterium; assembly: GCA_043764975.1. Lineage (GTDB taxonomy): Bacteria > Bacteroidota > Bacteroidia > Chitinophagales > Saprospiraceae > JAYUJV01. Next base: position 668 of record JAYUJV010000029.1, on the reverse strand, counting down.
AATACGTTATCCACTGCTTTTCAACTCGATTTGGCTATTGCAGTTCCAAAAACATGGTTGCAAGCCTTTCAGATGCTCATCAATATCTGGAATAAATCTGATTTTAAAGGTAAAAAAGTCATTTTTTTGGACGAATTTCCTTGGTTAGATTCTGCAAAGTCTGGTTTTTTGGCCGCTTTCGATCATTTCTGGAACAGTTGGGCTTCTAAAAATGACAATATCGTGGTCGTCATTTGTGGCTCGGCAGCGTCTTGGATGATACAAAATGTAGTCAGCAATAAAGGCGGTTTGCACAATCGCTTGACGCAGCGCGTCCGATTGCTTCCCTTCGATCTGAACGAAACACAGGCATATTTGAACCATAAAAATGTATATTTAGACCATTATCAACTCCTCCAACTATACATGGTCACTGGCGGTATTCCGCACTATTTGCGAGATGTGCGACCTGGCGAAAGTAGTACACAAATCATTGATAGACTGTGCTTTACGAAAGATGGATGGCTACAAGACGAGTTCAAAAATCTCTATTTTGCGTTGTTCAATACAGCCGAAAAACACATCGAAATAGTGCGTAAATTGGCTAACAAAACGATGGGCATGAATCGTGCAGAAATTATAGCGGCCAACCAATTGAGTTCGGGTGGCACCGTCACGAAAATACTTGA
>JAYUJV010000028.1:0-11790 GCA_043764975.1 Saprospirales bacterium | reverse complement strand
CTGGGTGTCCGATAAGTGATTCCACGCCGCCAAGCGACTCCGCTAACGAAAATAAATGTGTACCACTCAATACCTTTTCGGCAGCTTCGTAGGTGTTGTTCACGAGGTCGAAAGAAACCATACCGCCAAAATCACGCATTTGCTTTTTGGCAACCGCATGACCTGGATGCGACTCAAAACCTGGATAATTTACACTCGCCACTTTTGGGTGATTTTGTAAATAGTCAGCAATTTTACGCGCATTCTGACAAGCACGTTCTACACGCAAATGCAAGGTTTTGATGCCTCTCAATATCAAAAAACAATCTTGTGGACCTGGCACTGCGCCAACTGCATTTTGTAAAAAATGTAATTGATCCGCCATTTCTTGTGTCTTCACGATTATACAACCATGCACCACATCCGAGTGACCACCGATATATTTAGTTGCTGAGTGCAAGACCAAATCCGCACCCAAATCCAACGGATTTTGGAGGTAAGGCGATGCAAATGTGTTGTCCACACAAGTCATAACGCCATGTTTTTTTGCAATGTCGCAAATCGCTTCTATGTCCACGATGTTGAGCATCGGGTTGGTTGGCGTTTCTATCCAAATTAATTTTGTAGCTGGCGTAATCGCTTTTTCGATATTTTCAGCCAAACTCATGTCTATAAACTTGGATTGTATGCCGAATTTGCCATACACGCGCACCATTTGGCGATACGAACCGCCATATAAATCATTGGTAGAAATAATCTCATCGCCTGGACTCAATAATTTCATAACAGCGTCCATAGCTGCCAAACCGCTTGCAAAACAAATGGCATCGAGGCCATTTTCGAGTGCTGCAAGGTTGGTTTCGAGTGCTTTACGCGTTGGGTTGTGCGTTCGCGCGTACTCAAAACCTTTATGATCGCCAGGCGAAGCCTGTACATAAGTCGAAGTCTGATAAATAGGTGTCATGATAGCACCAGTGGTTGGATCAGGTTCGATCCCAGCGTGAATTGCTTTTGTTCCGAATTTCATATTTGGCAAAACTATATTTTAAGAAAAAAATTAAATTAAAATTTTATAGAAAAGAAATGTAGTTCTTTTCAAATTTTTATGAAGCGAATTTCAATATTGTTTTCTGTTCAAATGTCATATAGAATTAAGTATTTGAGTATTAAGTATTGCAGTTTTTATAATACTTAAAATACTGATTATTAATTTATTATCTCGACTTGAATACTTAATACTTACATACTTAATACTTTTGAAGGAATACGCAAAACTTACTATTCTATGTATAACTACAAAAGAATCAAACGAAACAGCAATACAAAGGTATGTCTTTTTGGGCGATTATTGAGTTTTAGGGAACACTTGTCCTTGTTCATTTTCAAAAAACAAGACTTTCATCTCCTGCCCATCGAATACTGCGTAAGAATTGTGCCACATCCACTCGCCAGTATTGATGTATCGACTTTTTTTATTTTTTAATAAGAAATCAATCGGCAAATGTCGATGTCCGAATATGAAAAAATCAGCAGCGACCGTATCTAATTTTTTATTCGCGTAAGCGACAAGCCACTCATTGTCATTGCCGAGCCATTCGGATTCTGCTGGTTTCTGAGCTGCACGACTTCTGCCAGACCAATAATTGGCCAGTCCAATGCCGAAATTTGGATGCAAACGCTCAAAAAACCATTGACAAATGCGGTTTGCAAATATTTTTTTTAAGATTTTATAACCTGTATCACCTGGCCCTAATCCATCGCCGTGACCAATAAAAAATGTTTTATCGCCAATCTCTCGCACAATCGGTTTCCGATAAGTCGGAATGTCAAGTTCATTTTCAAAATAATCGAACATCCACATATCGTGGTTGCCAGTGAAGTAATAAATCGGAATATTGGCATCGCGGAGCTGCGCCAATTTGCCCAATAAGCGAACATATCCTTTTGGCGCAACGGTTTTGTACTCAAACCAAAACTCGAATACATCGCCAATAATATAAATGGCATCGGCATCGGCTGCAATATAATCCAGAAATCGTACAATGGTTTTTTCACGCGCACGTGAGTCCGTGCGAGCCGTGATGCCTAAATGGAAATCTGAAATAAAGTATGTTTTTTTATTCGTCACCAATTATTATTTTATAAATCAAAACAAAATTCAGCTTGCAAATGTACGATTTTTTTGTGTTTGTAGGACTTTTTGAAAATATACATTTTCTTTTAAGCCTTATTAAAAAAGAGAAAAAAGAAACTATAAAAGGCTAACAAACAAGCAAAAAACAAAAAATCGCTTGCATATTTTACAATACACAAGCGATTTTTATTTATTTCAAAAAGATATTTCAAACTGATTCCGTTTATGGTTTACACCAACAAGCGAATCGGATCTTCGAGAATACCTCTCAAAGTCTGTAAGAATTTGGCGCCAGTTGCACCATCTACTACACGGTGATCGCAAGTCAGGGTAATACGCATCATGTTACCGATTACGATGGCATCGTCTTTCACGATTGGCTTTTTTATGATGGCACCAACTGCCAATATACAAGCATTTGGCATATTGATGATAGACGTAAATTCTTCGATGTCGAACATACCGAGGTTCGATATTGTGAAAGTACTACCCGACATTTCGTCTGGCGATATTTTCTTTTCTTTGGCTTTGCCAGCCAACGATTTTACTTCTGTATTGATTTGCGAAAGCGATTTATTGTCCGCATTGCGCACCACTGGCACTAAAAGGCCATCTTCTACGGCCACCGCTACACCAATATTGATTTGGTGATGGCGACGAATCGCATCGCCAGTCCAAGATGAATTGATGACTGGATGCTGACGCAATGAAGCCGCTACTGCCTTAATGACGAAGTCATTGAACGAAATTTTGACAGGTGCAATTTCGTTGAGGCTTGTACGCGCTTCGATGCTTTTGTCCATATTTATTTCTACCGTCAAGTAAAACTCAGGCGCTGAAAACTTACTTTCGCCCAAACGTTTTGCAATGACTTTACGCATCTGCGATGCAGGGAAATCTTCGTAAGTATCACCCGCTATGCTTGCGATTGGTGCAGTTGCTACCTTTGGCGCAGCTGGTGCTGACACTGTACTTGAACTTGGCGCTGACGCCGATGATTTATACTCATTAATATCACGCTCAATGACGCGACCATTGGGGCCGCTGCCTTGTACTTGCGTGAGATTGATACCTTTATCTTTTGCTTTCACACGCGCCAATGGCGATGCTTTTACTCTACTGTCATTATCACTCGATGAGCTGCTGCTTGCTGCCGCGCTCGGTGCTGCTACCGTTTCTACGACTGCAACTGGCGCAACCACTGCTGCTGGTGCTACACTACCACCATTCAATACACCCAAAATATCGTCTCCTTTATTTCCGATGATGGCCAAAAGTTCATCAACTGCTATTGGACCAGATTCAATACCTTTATGTAACAAAAATCCGCCTTTGATACCAGCTGCAAAGGTATCGAGTTCCATCGTTGCTTTGTCGGTTTCTACATCTGCCAAAATATCGCCTGCTTTGATTTCGTCGCCGATGTTTTTATGCCATTTTACTACATTACCTTCTTCCATGGTATCGCTCAAACGCGGCATACGGATTATATGTACAGATGCAGGAATCGTAGTTGCAACTGCAACTGGCGCTGCAACTACAACTGGTGCAACAGCAACTGGTTCAGCTACTGCAACGGCTGCCGCAGGTGCGCCGCCATTGAGGAGTGCAGAAATATCTTCTCCTTGGTTGCCCACAATCGCCAAAAGTCCATCAACGGGAATCGTGCCGCTTGCTACACCTATATGTAATAAATAACCACCTTTGATACCAGTTGCAAACGTATCAACTTCCATGGTTGCTTTGTCGGTTTCTATATCGGCCAATACATCGCCTGGGTTGATTTTGTCGCCTACGTTTTTGTACCATTTCACGATATTGCCTTCTTCCATCGTATCGCTCAATCGCGGCATTTTGATTATCTCTGCCATAACTTGACTGTCTTTATTTTTAATAAAATATAATTATTTTTTGGACTATTGCTGCCGTTTTAACATCACTTCTGTACCTTTGAAATTATTTTCAAAACAGTGTTTTGCAATAGATTTTTGATTTTAAAGCACATACTTTCTAATCGTGTGCAAAAATGCAACATTTTAAGTAATTTTTAATACATCGGGCTTTTAAAAATATGAATAAATTTTATTTTTTTAATATTTTTATAAAAATATGTTTTTAGACCTTGTCAAAAGGTGTATTTTTGAACCTAAATTGAAAAATGCAAATGTGATTATATATGTGTTCTTTTAAAAATTTTGTGGAGCAAATTCATAATGTCTGTTTTTTACTCAATTGTACTTATAGTATTAAGTATGTAAGTATTAAGTATTGCAGTTTTTTAAATACCTAATAAGCTCATTATTAGCTTGTTATCTCGACTCGAATACTTAATACTAAAATACTTAATACCTTTGAGCAGTACAAGACAATCACTGCCTTACGCATTTCCACAAAAAAATAAAAAAACCTTATTTACTATTATAATTACGCCTTGCGAACGTCAAATTTATTTTTATTAATAAAAGAAGTATAAAAGTATTTCAACTAAAAGTTAAAATACTAAAATAGAACAGAAACTAAGTTATGAAATTTTCGAGTAAACTGATAGAAGATGCGGTAGAAGCCTTCGCAAAATTGCCTGGTATTGGTCGCAAAAGTGCCTTACGTTTGGTGTTACACCTTATGAATAAAGAAAAAGATACGACCGAAGAGTTCGTGAATGCGCTTGCGCGTATGCGCGCGAACATCAAGTTTTGTGTAGAGTGTCACAATGTTTCTGACGCGCAAGTTTGCGATATTTGCAATGACCCATATCGCGACAAAACGACAGTTTGTATCGTCGAAAACCTCCGCGACGTGATGGCGATAGAAGGTACAGGTCAATATCGCGGTCAATACCATATACTTGGCGGCATTATATCGCCGATAGAAGGCATCGGCCCTTCCGAATTGACCATAGATGACTTGGTATTGAGAATCCAAAAAGGTACGATAAAGGAAATGATTATGGCCATCAGCCCGACTATTGAAGGCGAAACGACGGTGTATTATATTTCAAAAAAGATGAAAGACCTCGATGTGCGCATCAGTAACATTGCGCGCGGCGTGGCATTTGGCGGCGAACTGGAATATGCAGACGAAATCACACTCGGTAGAGCGATTGTGGCACGTACGAATTATCAGAATGAGTAAAAAGTGCGTTTTATTAATTCACAAAACTATCCATTTTTTTTTACAATATTTCCTATCATTTTATTTCCTCATTATTTATCTACTAAATTGTTAAAAATGAAAATATTTACCAAATTATTATTTTTTATATTGTTTACAATACCTAGTTTGACCTATGCTCAAATAGCTATTTTGACTCCTTCTAATATTACAAATTGGTCAGGCACAGTAAGTACTACAGGAGTTGTTAATTCTCCCGCGATTTCTAGTATTTCTAGTACCTCTTATAAAGGCTTTGTTCGATTCGATTTGTCAGGCATACCCACAGGAGCAATCATTAGCTCTGCAACGTTAAGACTAAAAACGACTACCGGTACTATATCCTCCACTACAACTACTAATAAAATTACTGTTTCTACGATAAATACATTAACAGCAACTGGGATTGCTATTAATAGCGCTATTGCTTCATCGGCCTCAACTGATGCATATACAGGATCATGGTCAGGAACTCCACCAGCAATATTCAATATGGTTTTTACTACAAATGGTATCAGTCAATTACAAGCAGCACTAGCTAATGGATTTGCTACAATAGGTATAATTCGAGGTACTTCATCTGCATACTTTTTTTTTGATTCAAGTGCTGCCTCAACAGATATTCCGCAACTTACTGTAGCTTATACTGTCCCAACAACTCCACCTAATTGTATAAACTCACCTATTTATCCTACTAATATAGCAAATACTATCCCTAAAAACACAACCTTGTCTTGGTCTAATGCTACGGGGTTTCCAACAGGTTACGATGTATATTTAGATACGAACCCTTCACCTACAACCTTGGTTTCATCAAACCAGAGTGGCACTACATTTATACCATTAAGCATATTACTACCTACAACTACTTATTTTTGGAAAGTCGTCCCCAGGAATGTAAGTGGTAGTTCAACAGGTTGTGTTACTTGGAGTTTCACTACAGGAACTTCATTAACATATTGTGTAAATGCAGCTACTTCTACTGTAGATGATGATATTGCACGCGTGACCCTTGGCTCAATGTCAAATCCGATTAGTTCTCCAAGTCCTTTGGTTTCAAACGCTGCTGCAAATCGAACTTATACGGATTTTACTGCTTTAACACCCGTGAATCTTACTCAAGGTCTAATTTACCCTATTTCTGTACAAGCATTTTTTTCTGGTAATAGTTACCTGAACTGGGTCACAGCTTATATAGACTACAACCAAAATGGTACTTTTGAAACAACTGAAATTGCTTTTTCTCAAGCTAATAATGACACCTCCCCTTTTATTACTTCTGGCAATGTAACGATTCCAATTACTGCGATTATAGGAAATACAAGAATGCGTATAATTTTAGTTGAATATGGATCTTCTTCAAACGGACCTTGCTCTACTTTTTCTTTTGGAGAGGTGGAAGATTACAATATTAATATTATAGCGGCACCTAATTGTATGGGTACTCCAGCTGCCGCCACAACTACAGCTTCCACAACTACTGTTTGTTCTGGAGTAGCATTTTCTTTAGGTTTAACATCTTCCAATATGCCAGGATTGACTTATCAATGGCAATCCTCACCAACTGGCACTGGTATTTATAGCCCTATCTCTGGAGCTACAAGTACAACATATTCTACTACTCAATCAGTTGCAACTGATTATAGATGTTTAATTACTTGTACAAATTCAAACTCTTTTATTAATTCCACACCTGTGACTGTTTCTCAAAATTTATTTACGACTTGTTATTGTACTGCTTCAGCTTCTACTATAAATGACGAAGACATCCTTAATGTTAAATTAGGAGCATTAGATAATACATCCGACTGTACTTTTCCTGCACCAGGTGCAGGGTCGGTCGCAAGAAGGTATGCAAATTATACGTCTGGTACAGGAGCTCCTGTGGCACCACAAATTTATCAAGGAATAAATACGCCCTTTTCTGTAACTATAGGTACTTGTGGTGGAAGTAATTATTTAAGTGGTATAGCTATATATATAGATTATAACCAAAATGGCATGTTAGAAAATACTGAAAAGGCTTACACTAGTGGTGGAACTGCTAGTATTGGCTGTTTGCCTGCCACAGTAAATAGTGGCAATATACTAATCCCTACTACAGCCAAAACAGGTTTGACATTAATGAGGATTATAAATAGTGAAGGAACTAGTGGTAACGCTATCACAGCTTGCGCCGCAGGAGCATATGGAGAAGTCGAAGATTATTTTATCAATATTGTAGCAGTCCCTACTTGTTCCGGTTCGCCCAATGCAGGGACAGCAACAGCAACTTCGACATTAGTTTGCAGTACTAATGGTTCTTCAGATATTTCATTGACCGGTGCTACTAATGGTGTTTTAGGCCTTAGCTACCAATGGCAATCCTCTCCTGACGGTATAACATTTAGTGACCTATCAAATGCAACAAATAGTACATATACCGCAACTTTAATTACAAATACAACTACTTACAGATGTAATATGGCATGTTATAGTAGCGTAATATCATCATCTACACCAGTTTCAGTTTCAGTTACTGACTGCAACCAAACAGTAAATTACAATTCAGCTAAACCTTATAACTCTATTATAAACTCTGGTACTTCTGCTACATGGACTTCCACGACAGATGGTGACGACAATGTAACGTTAGATTTACCAATCGGTTTCCCTTTTTTGCATAAAGGTCAAGTATCCACGGTTTGTCGTGCGAGTACAAATGGTTGGTTGAGTTTATCAAGCACAACATCAACGTCATATATAAATGATTTATCTACAAATGCCACGCCAAGGGTTATTGCACCTATGTGGGATGACTTGGTTGTAACTGGAGGTTCTTCTTCAAATGGAACTGCACTACCAACCTCATTTAAATACCAAACTGCAGGATCTGCACCTAATAGAACATTTACTGCCGAATGGCTTGGTATGGAACAATATGGCCATGCGGGTCCGAACTTAAATTTTCAGGTTGTATTGCACGAAACCACAAACGCTTTTGAAATTAACTATGGTACTATGGAAGGGTTTAACGGCACAGTAAATCTAGGCTATACATATTCAATAGGCGTGAATGGGAATATTGCTGGTGATTATTATGCACTACAAACTGAAAGGAGTAACTTTTTTGGAACAGTTTCTAGCAACAGTTTAGCCGTAGTGCCTGAATGTAATAGTTCATATTCATTTACAACAGCAGCAGCATACTCAAGTGGTACTACGCCAATAAATGTATTGCCTGCAAATGATGAGGCTACCACAGCCTTTACGATTCCAGTAAACTCACAACCATGTACCGCCTTTTGTGGCACATATTATACTACAAAAGGAGCAACAGCCTCAAGCCAAGCGGTTTGTGCAGGTGTTGCAGATGATGACGTTTGGTTCAAATTTGTAGCAACAACAGATGCCGCTAAAATCACAGTCTTGGGTTCTTATGGTTTCAATCCACGAATTGAACTTTTAGATGGTTCTCTTACAAGTATTAGCTGTACAGTAAATGTAGTAGCACCGACAGTAGGTGGTACTGCTTCCTACTCAACATTACCTAATGCTTTGACACCGGGTAGTACCTATTATGTGCGTGTTTACCATGATGGAATTGGCTTTGGCACAAGTGTAGGTGTAGGTGCATTAACTGGTGCATTTGCTATTTGCGTAAGTGAAATCAACTTACCACCATTAAACGATGAGTGTATAAGTGCAATCAACTTAAATCCAAGCTTAACTTGCGCGCCAATTAATGGTCGTACTATATCAGCTACAGCATCAGTAATATCAATAACCACAACTTGTAGTACACCAGATGATGATGTATGGTATAAATTTACACCAACAATATCAACACCGACTATCAATATACAAAGTTTAGCAGGTTTCAATGCAGCTTTGCAAGTATTTTCTGGAACTTGTACTAGTTTGACTTCACTGGCTTGTATAAATAATACAAGTACCGCAGGGCTTGAAACTTATACAGGTACTGCCCTTACACCTGGTAACACATACTATATCCGTGCATTCCATGCCGTTACGGGTACAGGTACAGGTAATTTTACCATTTGTAATATTGAAACACCACCGGCTTGCCCTGTATTAATTTCTCCTGTAGAATGGGCTTCAAATGTATCAACTCCTGTGACTCTGTCGTGGAATGCTGTAGACGGTGCTACAGGATATGATATTTATTTAGGCACCTCATTACTGGCAGTTAATAATTATGATATATCAGTTTTAGTTGGCTCAACTACATCAGATTTAACTTTTACTACCTTATCTTTGAGTCCCAATAAAATTTATTCCTGGATTGTTGTAGCAAAAAACATTATTGGCTCTTCAATAAATTGTAATGCACGTCATTTCATAACTGCTGCTTTGCCACCAGTAAATGATGATCCATGTAATGCAACAGCATTGGTCTTAAACACGCCTTTTGTCTGTCAAAATACAACATCAGCATCAGTAAGTACGATAGAGACGGGTTCAAACCTAACGACTGCTTATACAACAAGTGTACTAAATAATACAGTTTGGTTTAAATATACGCCAACAGTTACAAGCACATATAGGCTAAATATGAGTTCTCCACCAAGTAGTACATTGGTAATGAATACCTGGGCAAGCATTTATACTACAGACTGCTCCATCTCTCCTTTAGTATTTACTCAAATTATGGTACCCGTGAGTAATGTTTCGGCGGCAGGAGTTAATATTTCTACTATTACGCCAACGTTGAATGCAGGCATAACATATTATTTTTTAATTGATGGAATATCTGACTCAAATGGTGATTTCTGTATAAAATTAGAAGAAGTATGTCAAAATGCTATTGCCACCAGCCAATTGACAATAGGAAACAACATATTGAATACAATGTGTGATGACGGTTCGGATTACACATACTATGGTATAGGTAATCAGTATAGTTTAGGTGTAAAATGGGGCGTGAATACAATGGCTAAAGCTGCTGCAACAGCTAATATCATCAAGTATTCAACGCCACCATCTATTGCAAGTGGTGCTAACTCAACATTTATATTACCAAGTGTTTGGAACGTAAATGCACCAACACAACCAACTACACCGGTTACAGTTCGTGTGTATTATACGCAAGCGGACTCATTGGCTGCTGCACAAGCTGCACAGGCTTTTGCAACAAGCGTAAGTGGTACCGTAACACCAATGGTTTGGTTTAAATCGATTACAGGTGTTTTTGACCCTTCAGATCCACAATACAACAGTGGCAATGGTTCAATTCCAGCATCATCAGTGGTGCAATTGACACCTACCTATGGAACACATCCAGATGCAAATGGTACAACAATGCGTTATGTTGAGTTTTTGGTTTCATCATTCTCTGGTGGTACATCAGCAGTAGGTGCAGGTGGTTTAGTTTCTCCACTCCCTATTGTCTTCAAAAATTTTAAAGGTTTTGTAACTGGAAATAGCAATACAATTGCTTGGGAAGCAGGTGTACAATCAAACACTAAAGAGTATCATTTAGAGCGTAGCGTAAATGGCAGTGACTGGTCAGTAATTGCTACAGTTGCTTCTAACGCTACATTGAAGTATAGCACAATCGACGCAAACCCAGTTTGTAATGCTTATTACCGTGTAATCGGTGTGGACAACGATAGCAAAACATGGAATACACAAGTGGTCAACGTAACACGTCGTTGCAACAAGTTCAACATCACGAGTGTATATCCAGTACCTACAGACGCGAAAACTACGATTCAGTATGAGTCAGTTGGCGAAGCAAGCGTAAGTTTGACATTGACAGACTTGATGGGTCGTGTATTGTTTGTTCAAAACGAATTGAATGCAAAAGATGGTTTCAACAACGTAGAAGTTGACTTATCATCATTCGCAAGCGGTACTTATTTTGTAACATTAAACAATGGTATAGATCAAATAACTCAACGTTTAATCAAAAAGTAGTCTTTCTTTTCAATTTATAAAAATAAAAAACAGCTATCTTCTAATAAAAAATAGCTGTTTTTGAGCAAGTTACCTAATTTAAATATAGATTATCAAGTATTTAAGTTTTATAAATTTAGTTTCTGTAAAAAAAAAGTGCAGCTTGATTCAAGACTTACTATGTCTTCAAGACATAGTAAGTCTGTTGTAGCAGAAACGATTGTGTTTGCACTTTTTTCTACAGAAACTATTATTATAAAAAAAACCTAAGTTTTTCGCTGTGAAAAACTTAGGTTTTTTTATTTTCAAATAAAAAGCTGAATTTAGTTCTTGCTAATATCGCCTTGCTGACGAATCAAATCATACATAACATTCAAACTTTCGTACAACTGAATGTCTTTTTTAGTATTTTTAAACCAGTCTTGATTACGAGCAATATACACAGAATCAGACTTGATTTTAGCTTTATCTGCTGTCGGATTGTCAATTTCTACTTCTGAAATTTCCTTCAACATATTCTCGTATTTTTTGCCTTCGGCAGTCAATTCGAGGTCATATTTCTTGTATTTTTCAAATTCTAACGGATATTTGGTCATGTCTTTACGCTTTTTGATGCGTTTAGCATTTTC